>CAZKGE010000139.1:0-5980 GCA_964552065.1 uncultured Oscillospiraceae bacterium
CGAACGAGCAGGGCGCGGAGATCTCCGATCAGGAGCTGGACAAGGCCAGCGGCGGCAAGAGGCCCAGCAGGGCCGCGTAAGGAGGCTTCATCATGTCTGACGAATTAAAAAACACCATGGCGGACGAGGAGCAGGCTCCCGCGCAGACGAACGAGCAGGGCGCGGAGATCTCCGATCAGGAGCTGGACAAGGCCAGCGGCGGATTCAACAGGGCTGCGTAACGGATCATAGAGAGGATTTGGCAATGACGGACGAGGCAAAAAAAGCTTCCGAGTGCACGATGTGCGACGAAAAGGCGGCTGAAGAAGCGGCCGAGAAAACTGCGGAGATTTCGGAACAGGAACTGGACCAGGCCAGCGGCGGCGCGCGCTCGTTCCAGAGGTAATCGGGATGGAAGCGGGCACATGCAAGGTGCCGCATTCCGTCTTACCAAGTTTGCGATACAATACGGACCGAGCGGATTGCTGCGCGGTCCGCATTGTATTGCGTCGGTGCCTCCCTTATGCGGCGTATGCCGAAGCCGCGGGCTGCGCTCGCAATACTCGTAACAGCATTCGTCACTTTCCCACCTGAACAAAACCCTTTTGCGACCTTTTCGATCGCCCGCCGCGTCGGCCGGCCGGCAGAAAGCAGGGACAGATGTTAAAAAAGCGCTTTCTACGCATCGCGGCTCCATTCATCATCGGCGCGGTTTGCTTTGGCGTTGTGTTTTTCGATTTGCTTTCCGGCCTGGATTTTTTTGCCAAGGACCTGCTCTATAACAACCGCAGGCCTACCAACAGCGCCGTCAAGATCATCGCCATCGACGAAAAAGCGATTGAGGAGCTCGGCCCGTTCGGCACCTGGGACAGGAGCGTTTACGCGGAGCTTGTCCGGACATTGAACCAAAACCCGGACGCCCGGCCCGCCGTCATCGCTTTCGACGTGCTGTTCACCGGACGCATGAGCGGCGCGGGCGACGAAGCGTTCGCCAAGGAAGTATCGGGCAGCGGCAACGTCGTCAGCGCCTCGCACCTGATTATAAAGGAGCAGGCCTTCAGCGCGGACGGCCGGTGGTCCGTGCAGGAGACGGCGGCCGGGCTGGAGCTGCCATATTATCTTGCGGCCGGCGACGACACGGTCGGATATTCCAATGCGGTGCTGCAGCCGGACGGCATGGTGCGCGCGGCGCTGATCCGCTACCGGTATCAGGACGCGGAACTGCGGAGCCTGGCGTATCAGAGCTATCTAATGTATTGCGCCTCCACGGGGCAGGCGCCGCTTGAGACCAGGACGAGGCAGGACGCGTTTTTAATCGACTATGCCGGCGACTCCGGCGACTTCGAGGCCATTTCTCTCTCGGACGTGCTGAGCGGCGCGGTCGGCCCCTCGGTTTTCAAGGGCTGCGCGGTGTTCATCGGTGCGTACACGACCGGCCTGCAGGACAACTTTTTCACCGCCACCAACCGGAAATCGCCGCTGTACGGCGTGGAAATTCACGCGAACACCCTGCAGAACCTGATGGAGGGCAGGCAGGTTTTGCCCGTTGATTCGATATGGGTCGCGGGTTGCGCGGCGCTGCTGGCGGCGGGGTTTTATCTGGCGACAAAGAACGGAAAGCTGCTGTTCAGCACGCTGCTGGCGCTCGGACTGATCGCGGCCTACCTGATTGCGGCCAGGCTGGTATTTCAGGCGGGCTGGGCCGCCGCGGTCCTGTACCTGCCCCTGTCCATCCTGCTGCTATACGCATACAAGTATTTGAAGCTGTATTTTGCCGAGCGGCTGCATCGCACGCGGCTGTCCAACGCGTTTAAGAAATATGTGGCGCCCCAGGTCGTGGACCAGTTAGCCAGGGACCAGCGGTTTGAAATCAAGCTCGGCGGAGAATTGAGAAACGTCGCGGTGCTGTTCATCGACATCCGCGGCTTTACGCCGCTGTCGGAATCGCTGCCGCCGCAAACCGTGGTTTCCATTTTGAACGAGTATTTCGCGCTGGTCACCGGGGCGATATTCGAAAACGGCGGCACGCTGGACAAGTTCATCGGCGATGCCGCGATGGCGGTGTTCAACGCGCCCATCGACCTGGTGGATTACGAATACCGCGCGATCTGCACGGCGCTGGATATTGTGGCCGGGGCCGGCGCGCTGGAACAAAGGCTGTTTGAGCAGTATCAAAAGAGCGTGGGATTCGGCATCGGCATCAACTGCGGCGAGGCGGTCGTGGGAAACATCGGCTGCGACTTCCGCATGGACTATACCGCCATCGGGGACACCGTCAACACGGCCGCAAGGCTCGAGAGCAACGCAAAGCAGGGACAGATCCTCATCCCCGAATGGATGTACCGGAGGGTCAAGGACCGGGTCGTCGCCGAAGAGATCGGCGTCATTCCGCTCAAAGGCAAGGCCGCGGGCGTTCTCGTGTTCAACGTCAAGGACAGAAAGCAGGTGCCGGATGAAAGTAAGGCGTAGCGGGCTTTGTGTTTTGCTCGCGGTCTTCGCCGCAGTGAGCGCCGCGCTGCTTGCCGGCTGCAAGGCAGGGTACCGCAGCGTATCGGTGGCCGCGTTCACCGGAAGCGCCGCCGTAGTCCGCGAGGGGCAGGCCGAAAAAATCGCCGTTTACGAGGGCATGAAGCTGCAGGAAAAGGATGTTCTGACCATTTCGGGCACGGGCAGCATGATCCTGAAGCTGGACGACGACAAGTACGCCTATCTCGAACCCGATACGCAGATTTCCATCGCGGCCGCGGGCGGCGCGAAAACGTCCATCGAGCTGCTAAGGGGCGGCATATCCGTGGAGATCCAAAAAAAGCTTGCTGCGGACGAAGGCTTCAACGTAACGGTGAACAACGTGTCCATGGTCGTGCGCGGCACAATATTCCGCGTTTTGCTTGGTAGCGACGAAAACGGCAACCCCACGGTCACCGTGCAGACGGTGGAGGGCGAGGTCTCCATTGAAGCGGCCGGCCAGACCCTGCACGCGCTAGAGGACGGCCTGCAGGACGTGGTGCTGCTCACGGACTCGGGCGGAACGCTGTCCTCTGCCGACACGCCCATCGACTATTCCGAGCTGCCGCCCGAGACGCTGGCCTGGCTCCGCGGCGCGCTCGAAAACAAGCTGAACGCGGCCGCCGATCCGGAGGAACAAGGGCTGCTTGCCGACATCCTCGCCGTGATCGACGGCAATGTCCCCGCCGGCGCGGCCGCGCAGCCCGCCGATACGGCCGAGGCGACGCCCGCTCCGACGCCCGCTCCGACACCCACCGCGACGCCGGACCCAACGCCGACGCCGACGCCAACGCCGGAGCCTACGTATGTATTGTCGATCGAGCAGCCGCGGCACGGCAAGATTTACGCTGCCGCAGGCCCCTACCTTGCCGGCGACGAAGTATCCGTGTCCGCCAAGCCATACGCCAACTATAAGTTCAAGGGCTGGCTGATCAACGGCGCCGAGGCTTCGGAGCTTGGCAAGCGGTCCTCCATCAAGTTTACGATGCCGAGCTCCAACACGACGATCAGCGCGGCGTTTACATACGTTCCCCCTTCCGAGCCGGAAAAAGAGCCCGATCCGCAGCCGAATCCGGATCCGCAGCCGAATCCGGAGCCACAGCCGAATCCGCAGCCGGAGCCATAACCGGAGACTGATGCCATTCCCTGGCGATTGGCTGTCAGAGGCGGTGCGGCGGCGCGATCAACCTGACAAAAGGCCGGTATGCCACAGGCATGGGCATCCCGAACAGCGTATCCCCTGCCGCCGGGGCCTCGGCCGAAGCGCCTGCGCGTCAACGGCGCGCCGGACCCTCGCTTATGCCGCGGATTCCGCCGAAATTATCTTCACGATGCCGGACCGGGACGTGGTCATCGGCGCGAACGTTAAAGCGAGCGGACGTTCGTGAGCAGCGCGATTTTCTATTGACCCGGGGCAACCGCAGCGATATTCTGAAAACAACAAAAGGAGCAACGGATGCTGATCATTCCGGAAAAAGGACGAATCGGGGAAAGCCTGTCGCTGTCCGGCGAATACGGGCTTGGCTTTGAATACAACGATTTTTACGTCGGCATGGACGACGACGCGGCCGTCGACGCGTTGATCGCGCTGTTTAAGCAGAACAAGCCGGAGCGCCCCTGCACGATGCACGGCGCGTTCTACGACATCGCCGTGGGCAGCGTGGACGCGAAGATCCGCGCCGTTTCGCAGGAGCGGGTCCGGCAGAGCGTGGACATCTGCCGGAGGCTCGGCGCGCGGGCCGCGGTATTCCACACGAATACGATCCCGAACCTGAACCTCCCCGCCTACTGCGACGCGTGGGTGGAGACAAACGCGCAGTTCTACGCCGAGGTGCTGGAGGCAAACCCGGACATCAACGTATACGTTGAGAATATGTTCGACTTTGCGCCCGATCTGCTCATGCGGTTGGCGGAGCGATTGGCGCGATATGAAAACTTCGGCGTCTGCTTGGACTTTGCGCACGCGTGCCTGTCGCCTGCGCCGCTGGAGCTCTGGGCCGAGGCGCTGCACCCTTATATCCGCCACTGCCATATCAACGACTGCGACGGCCGCGCGGACCTGCACCTCCCCCTCGGCCGCGGCGTGCTCGATATATCGGGCTTCTTCGAACTGCTGGAGAAATACCGGATCGATAGCACGATCCTTTTGGAGATCCGCGGAATCGAGGGCCAGCGCGAAAGCTTAAAGTATCTGCGCGCCCTCGGTCTGCCGGAACATTCTGTCCGGAACGGCTAGAAAATGAGGATCGCATGAGCAGTCAGACGATTTTTCGCAAAGCATCGGTGGAGCGGCTTTCGTCGCCGGAGAACCTCGATCAGGTGATGCGCGTAGTGTCCGCAAAGAACTGGATCGCGTTGGTCTGCCTGTTCGCAGCCGCCGCGGCCGTCGTCGCGTGGGCGTTTATGGGTGAGCTTGCGCGGCAGGCGCAGGGCACCGGCTTCCTGTTGCAAGCTGGCGGCGCCGGCGCGCCGGGCGACGTCGTCGCCGTGCTTTCCGCGGAGGACGGCCGGACGGTGCAGGCGGGTATGCAGGCGTCCGTCACGCTTGCATCCCAGGACAACGCCGCCGTAACGGGGCGCGTTGTCGCCGTGCTGGCTTTGGAAGGACAGACCATTGACGTCGGCGGCGAATCCATACCCGCGGCGGAACTTCCGGGCCGGACGGCCGCGATCGGGGACACGGCGGCGCTCATTCGGCTCGACGACGGCGAGGCCGCCAGGGCGCGGACCATGCTGGCGGCGGTTGATCCCGGGCCGGTCGGCGCGGCCTTGGGCTGGCCCTGCCAAGTCGAAATCCTCGTCGAGCGATTCCATCCTATAAAGCTCATTCTGCCGGATTGAGCGGAGAGGAATAAAGCACCCGCATGCGCAACGCCCCGGTACAAAAAAACGAGCTGTTTCGCAATCGATTCAGCAGGCACGTAAAAACCCCCACCGTCATCCAGATGGAGACCATGGAATGCGGCGCGGCTTCGCTCGCTATCATCCTGGGATATTGGGGCAAATTCGTGCCGCTGGAGGAGCTGCGCGTTTCCTGCGGCGTGTCCCGGGACGGCAGCAAGGCGAGCAACATCGCCAAGGCGGCAAGGAAATACGGCCTGATCGTCAAGGCCTGCCGATATGAGCCGAAGGACCTCAAGTCCATTCCGCTGCCTGCCATCATACACTGGAATTTCAACCATTTTCTCGTGCTGGAGGGGTTCAGCGGCGGCCTCGTCTGCCTCAACGACCCGGCCAGCGGGCCTTACCGGGTGACCGAGAGCGAGTTTGACGCAGCCTTTACCGGCGTGACGCTGATGCTCCGGCCCGCGCCGGAGTTCGTCCGGTCCGGCAAGAAGCGCACGCTGTTTGCCTCCATCAAAAAAAGCCTGGCCGGGCTCTCGTCTCCGCTTGCGTTCCTCATGCTGATCAGTTTTCTGCTGGTCTTCCCCGGCCTGCTCGCGCCGTATTTTTCCAAGTTCTTCGTCGACGAGATACTGGCCGGCAGCGCGGACGC
>CAZKGE010000140.1:0-529 GCA_964552065.1 uncultured Oscillospiraceae bacterium
CCGGCACCAGCACGTTGTACGCGGTCGGCGTGACCATAATCGCGTCCGCGCCCGCCTCGCGGGCAGTAAGCCCCGCGCGCACCGCGTCGCGCGTGCAGGTGCGCATGATACCGCACACGACCGGCTGGCCTTGATTCACGTGCTTCCTGGCAAGGCCGATCAGGTCGCGCAGCTCCTCGTCGCGCAGCGTGGGGCCCTCCCCCGTGCTGCCGCCCACGCTCAGGCCCTGGACGCCCGATTTAACGCAGAACTCCATGTCCTTCTCGAGAAGCGTTTCGTTGATCGTGCCGTCCTCGCGAAACGGCGTGACGATGGGCGGTATCAGCCCGGCGATGTGTTCCAGCATGTTGCGATCCTCCGTTACTTGCTGCTAAAAGAGCGTATTATCGTATGACATCATACAATTTACATTGTAGCGGCCCTTCACAAAAAGTCAATAGCCCGCTCGGGATATTTCCCGGGGATTACCGCTTGCGGCCGAAACCGGCGCGCCTTTCCTTCGCCGCCTCGCTCTGGTCGGCTTGACGCT
>CAZKGE010000140.1:539-5942 GCA_964552065.1 uncultured Oscillospiraceae bacterium
TACAATTCACATTGTAGCGGCCCTGCGAGAAAAGTCAATAGCCCGCTTGGGATATTTCCCCGGGATTGCCGCGCTGGCCGCGAACGAGCGCACTTTAGTCCGGCGCAGTTGAGAGCTATGAGGTCTGCGCTAGTTGCTCCGCAACCGCGCGCGCTTTGTCAGGCGGCATCTACGCGCGGTACGGGCGCGCCGTGTTGTGGATGCTCGCCATGTCGCGCGCCGTGATCTCGAGATGCTGCTTCATCTCCCGCACCGCGCGGTCGGGGTCCTTTCCGGCGAAGCTGTCGACGATGCGCCCGTGCGGCTCGACGGCGTTGTGATAGAACTCCTCGTTGGCAAACGAGCTCGAGCGGAACACGCGGAACGCCTCGAGAAGCTGCGCGTTGATGCTGATGAGCAGCGAGTTTTTTGAAATCGCCATGATCTTGGAGTGGAACAGCTCGTCGAGCATGATCAGCCGCACGCAGTCCTTTTCCTTGTCCGCCTCGACAAACGACGCGTGGATTTCGCGCAGTTCTTCAAGCTCGGCCGGCCGGCAGTGCTCGGCCGCAAGGCGGACGGCCAAAAGCTCGAGCGCCATGCGGACCTCCATAAACGACGTAAAGTTCACGCTGTCCGAGGAAAACCACTTCTCGTTGTCGATCGAGATGCGGTTCTGGGTCACGAAGGTGCCGCGCCCCGGCTGAATCTGCACGTAGCCGAGCGCCTGCAGCACGCGGATGGCCTCGCGCAAACTCGAGCGGCTGACGTTCATCATCTCGCAAAGCCTGGCCTCGGTCGGCAGCCGGTCACCGATGGCGTACTCGCCCGACTCGATCATCTCGCGGATCGAATCGACGATCGCGTCCGTGATGGAGATCCTCTGGATTTCCTTCATAACATCCTGTTCCTCGTCTTTCCTGCGGGCCCTTTCCGTCGGCAGCAACCGGCGCAGGCCGGTCGAAATGCGCGGCCTTTTGGGCTTCGGCATGGGAGTAAACTCAAAATAGCACATTTCATTTTATCTGTAAAGGCCGCCCTTTTTCGCGCTTCGGCGCAAAAGACCGATCCAAAAAGCGTCCGATTGTGCGCAGTTTTGGAAAAATCCGGCCCTTGCCGGCAGGGGCTTGACTTTTGTTTTCGGCTAGTTTAGTATGACATCAGACATAAGACAATTAGACACATCGGGAGGAATTGTTCGTTATGCAGCCGGATACCTTATTCAGCGTCGAGGGCAAGGTCTGTATCGTGACGGGCGGGCTCGGCCAGCTCGGCTCGCAGTTCTCCGGGGCCCTTCTGGAGCGCGGCGCGCGCGTCGCGGTGTTTGCGCGGCATATCGGCGAGGACAGGATCGCCGAGCGATTTCCCGAGAAGCAGCGGGAGAGCGGCAACCTGCGCTGTTACGCCGTGGATATCACGGTCAAAGCCTCCATTCAGGCTGCGCTCGACGACATGGAGTCGGTCTGGGGACCGCCGGACGTTTTGATCAACAACGCGGGCATCGACACGCAGCCGAGCGCGCCGCCCGAGGTGTCCGGGCCGTTTGAGAACTTTCCGGAGGAGGTCTTCCGCGAGGTCGTCGAGGTCAACCTGACCGGCACGTTTTTGTGCTGCCAGGCCGTCGGCGCGCGCATGATCGCCGCGAAAAAGGGCGGCTCGATCATCAACATCGGCTCGATCTACGGCATGGTCTCGCCCGTGCAGGACATCTACGCCTATAAAAAGGAGATGCTCTTGCCGCGGCCTGTGACCGGGATCTTGTCGACTACCCTATTATCCCGTACAAGATACATCCAGTCATAGAGGTTCACTGTCGTGCAGCAATGGCTCGGCACCATGTGCAGCTTGTCTGCGCGGCCGCACGCCCTTGTTGGTATGGTGCAGTGCTCCTCGCTGAAATCGATCGGCAGATCGGGGTACTCATGGAAAAACGGCGGCCGCTGGTCCGTGCTCACAGCCTTTATGCCCGCATCGAACGTTGTGTGCGTGGGGTATACGTCCATGACGGATGCGAGCACGAACAGCGCATGCTCAAAGCCCGCTCCGACCTTTCCGTACGCCGCGTCCATGTATATGAAGCTGCCGCACTGCATCTCCGTATAAACGGTGTCCTTCGGGCGGAGCTCGATCGTGCCTGTGCTGATGCCGCTGACCTCTTTTATGCGAAGGCCGTTTTTCTCGATGTACGTCTTGAGAGTTTTCAGCTTAAGCTCTACCTTTTCCGATTCCGTCCGGCGCTTTACACCGTCCTCGCAATGGGCGATATGGCCCGCGTACGCTTGTATGCCCTCAAAATGAAGGTGCGGTTCCGCCTCTATTCGGCGGGCAAGCGCAAGGAAGGCTTCGGGCTCGGTAACGCCGCAGCGGTCCATGCCCAAGTCGTATTCGACGAGACAGTATATCTCGGAGCCGAACAGCGCCGCCGCCCGTTCAAGCGCGGCTATATTCTCCCCGCTGTCCACGCACACCGTCAGCCTGCAGCAGAGGGCGAGCCTTGCGGCCTCCGCGAGCCCCGCCGTGCTCGTGACCTGATTTGCAATCAGCACGTCCTCAATCCCGCATTCCACGAGATCGCGCGCTTCGCTCACCTTTGCGCAGCACACGCCCTTTGCGCCCGCGGCTATCTCGCGCAGCGCGATGGCGGTGCATTTGGCGGATTTATAGTGCGGGCGCATCGCAATTCCCGCGCTGTCGCAAAGCGCTTTCATTTTCTCAAGATTGCGCTCGAACGCCTCCATATGCAGCACGAGCGCCGGCGTCTGTATATCGGCTTCAAGCATATGATCGCACCTCTTTCAACCAGATTATATCACGGCGGATCGCGATTTCAACTTCGCCGTAATACTTGCTCCGACTGGAATTACAACGCGCCGCATCCAACCCCGATTGACCCCCCCTCCCGCTGATCGAAGTCCGTTCGGCCAACGGCAAACCGCGCCCGCGGGAATGGGCGCCGCAAAGATTTCCGACCGGATTTTTTATGAAAAATACAAAACGGCGGACTCGAACAGCCGCATCTCGAACCGTCCCGGAACGTTTCGATACAGACCGTTTCCAATGCGTTCGCTATGCCCCATTTTGCCGATGATTCGCCCGTCCGGCGACGTAATCGCTTCTACCGCCGCGAACGACCCGCTCGGATTGAACCGAACGTCCATGCTGGGGCGGCCTTCCTCATCCACGTACTGTGCGGCAATCTGTCCGTTTTTCGCCAGTTCGTCAAACGCGTCCGACGGACAGAGGAAGCGTCCTTCCCCGTGGGAAACAGGCATCGTATAGATTTCCCCCGCTCCGGCCAGCGCCAGCCAGGGCGAGCGGTCGGATACGATCCGCGCACGCACGAGCCGCGACTGGTGCCGTCCGATGGCGTTAAAGGTCAGCGTAGGCGCGTCCGACGAAGGCTCGGTCATTCGCCCGTACGGCAGCAACCCAAGTTTTACGAGCGCCTGGAACCCGTTGCAGACGCCCAGTACAAGGCCGTCCCGCCCGTCCAACAGCTCCGTCAGCGCCTCCGCGGCGTATGCGTTTCTCAAATACGCGGTGATAAACTTTCCGGAACCGTCCGGCTCGTCCGCATTGGAAAATCCGCCGGGCAAAAACAGCGCCTGCGCGCTTTTCAGCCGCGCGACGAATTCCTGCAGGGAGTCCCGCGTCGCGGCGGCGGAGTGCGTCCGAAGCACCAGCACGTCCGCAATCGCGCCGGCGCGCTCCACGGCGCGGGCGGATTCGTACTCGCAGTTGGTGCCCGGAAAAACCGGGATCAGGACGCGGGGGCTTGCAGCCTTTGCGGCACGCGGTTTTACGCGTCCGGCCGCATGGCAAACGGGCAGTTCCATCCGCGATAGCGGCGCTTCCATGCGCGTCGGAAACACGTCCTCCAGCGTTCCTTCGTAGGCGGCCTCCAACGCGTCCATCGACGCACGCTCGTTTTGCCAGACCAACGCGCGTTCCGCCCGCGTAAATCCCAGCGTAACCCCGTCCTCGCAGTTTTCCGCCAGTTCCACCACAAACGCGCCGCAGCGGGGCGAAAACAGTTCGTCCAGCGTCAGAGCGTCGTCAAACCGGAACCCAAGCCCGTTGCCGAGGCACATTTTGAACACCGCCTCCGCAACGCCGAAGCGCCCCGGCGCGTAAACCGCCAGCGCCCGCTTCGAAACGATCATTTCGTAAATCCGCGAAAACAGCCGCTTTTCGGACTCGGCTTCCGGCAGACCGTCCGCACGGCAATCCGGGCAAAGAAGCACCGTTTTCGACCCCGCGCGTTTGAACTCCGGCGAAAGGACCGCTTTCGCGTTTCCAACCGCAACGGCAAAGGAAACGAGCGTCGGCGGCACGTCGAGCGTTTCGAACGAACCGCTCATGGAGTCCTTGCCGCCGATGGCGGCCACGCCGAAATCCATCTGCGCTTGAAGCGCTCCGAGCAGCGCCGAAACGGGCTTGCCCCAGCGCGCCGGGTCCGCGCCCGGCTTGCCGAAATACTCCTGAAGCGTCAGGTACCTTTCTCCGAGCGGCGCGCCCGTTGCGGTCAGTTTCGCGAGCGAATCAACCACGGCGGCGTACCCGCCGGAGTAAGGGGAAAGCTCCGAGCGGACCGGGTCGTATCCCCAGGACATCAGCGTGCACGCGTCGGTCTCGCCCTGCAAAACCGGCAGCTTCGCCGCCATGGCCTGCGGCGGGGTCAGCTGCCGCGCGCCGCCGAACGGCATCAGCACGCTGTAAGCGCCCACCGTGGAGTCGAACCGCTCGCCCAGGCCGCGTTTGGAACAGACGTTCAAATCCGAAACCAGCGTTTGCAGGCTCCTGATAAATCCATCCCGCGCGTCTGTGCCGGAACCGGTCTTTGGTTCCTCCACACGCGCGCGCGCATGCTTCGGCGCGCCGTTGCTGTCGATAAAACCTCTGGGTAAATCCACGATTTTCACGCCGCGCCAGCGCATGGTCAGCCGCGGCGTTTTCGTTACCTTCGCCACGGCGACGGCGAGCAGGTTCTCCCGCTCGGCCAGCTCGATCATCCGTGCGGCGTCCTCCGGCGCGGTGACGACGGCCATGCGTTCCTGCGACTCGCTGATGGCGAGCTCCGTACCGTCGAGGCCTTCGTACTTGACCGGCACCTTGTCGAGATCGACGTCCACCCCGTCCGCCAGCTCGCCGATGGCAACCGATACGCCGCCCGCGCCAAAGTCGTTGCAGCGCTTGATGAGCCTTGCCGCCTCGGGGTTGCGGAATAGCCGCTGGAGCTTTCGCTCCTCCGTCGCGTTGCCCTTTTGCACCTCTGCGCCGCACTGCATAAGCGACCCCGCGGTATGCGCTTTGGAGGAGCCGGTCGCCCCGCCGCAGCCGTCCCGCCCGGTCTTTCCGCCAAGCAGCAGCACGATATCGCCGTCCCTTGGCTTTTCCCGGCGCACGTTTTTCGCCGGCGCCGCG
>CAZKGE010000141.1:0-5846 GCA_964552065.1 uncultured Oscillospiraceae bacterium
CCCCTTTGGAATCCTGAATAGCTTCGCAACCCTGCTGCTGGGTTGGGTTTCCAAAGGGCCTCCGGCCCTTTGGCGGGGTGCAGGGGCGGCGCCCCGCACCGTTTCCCTTTTAGCCGCGCTCGCCCAAAATCTCGTCCATATATCGTTTGAGGTTCGCGCCCGGGTCGAGCTTCGGCTCGAGCACGCGCGTCCTGGCCGCGAGCACCGTGGTAACGCCCGGGCCGTGGCCGCTGACGACGCAATCGCTGTGGATGATGACGCCGACCGCCGCGCTGCCGCGCAGAAAACCGCGGCCGTACACGTTGTCGCAGTCCTCGAGCAGCACAAAATCGCCGAAGCGCAGCTTGCCGAGGCCCAGCCGCTGGATTTCGACGCGGTCGGCGGTCATGATGTCGTAATCGCCGGAGTAGCAGTTGCCGCTGCCGGTGCCGCTGCCCATCAGGTACGGCGGGACGACGGCCACGACCGGCACGAACAGCTTCCCGCCGCGCTCCTCGACACCCATGCGCTCGAGCACGGCCGGGTCGAGGCTCTGCACGAAGACGTCGTCATGGCCCTCGATCGTAAGCCCCTGCCCGTACGCCTCGACGAGCACCTTGTCCTCGAGGTTCATCATCTGCCGCGTCTCCTCGTCGAAGTGCACGATCACGTGCTCGATTCCGCCGTGCTTGCCGGTCACATAGCCTGCCGCACCCTTTGCGTCGCCCGTGACGACGCGCGCCTTGTTGCCCAGGCACGAGAACACCATGAGCGCGTTGTTCGCCGGCTTGTCGGCGTTTTTGATCGACACCCCGGGCTCGACATGATCGCCCGAAAGGCCGAACGCGCAATCCCCCACGCTGACGTTGTACGTGATGCCGCCGATTGCGGGAACCACAAACTGCCGCCCCTCGGCGTCGGTACGCAGCTCCGCGCCCGTCGGGTGGCTCACCTGCCCCTGCACCGAGAGCTTGACAAGGGTATCACAATTCGTTTTCATGGCACGTCCTCCGTTTTTTATACAAATCCAAGGTTTCGCCGCCAGTGTAGCGCTTTTGGATCGAAAAATCTGTAAACGGCGCTGCAAAAACACGGAATCTTCCTAAAAATAGACGCAGTACGACGGAAAAACGCCCGAAACTAAACGCTGATGCGCGATTTTGTAAACTGGAATACAGTTTCCCGCGCGCCGATCGGCTATACTGCGGTATGAAGAACGCAATATGCCGACAGCAAGCCGGCAACCGGAGGGGAACCCGTATGACGGACGCCATCTACCGCAAATTTGCACGCGTGCTGCTCGAGGTCGCTGTCAACCTGCAATGCGACGATATTCTGATCGTGCGCGCGTCGCCGCAGGACTATCTGCTTGTGCGCGAGGTCACAACGGCGGCCTACCGCATGGGCGCAACATACGTGCACATCGAGTACGAGGATCCCGCCACGCAGGCGCTGCGCTGTCTGCACGCCGGCGCGGCGCATCTCTCGTTCTACCCGGACTGGCTGCTGCGCTGCCGGGCGGAGGCCATGTCGGACCGCGTCGCCGTACTCGTGCTCACCTCCCCGAACCCCGTGATACACGCTGGACTGGATGAAGTGCGCCTTGCCGCACTGACGGCGGCTGCGCAGCGAATCCGGACGGCGGAGCGGCAGGCGCGTGCGGACGGGCACGTCAGCATGGTCACGACGGTCGTTCCCTCCACGCCCTGGGCGCGGCTCGTCTATCCCGACCTGGACGACGAGGAGGCGCTCACAGCGCTGTGGGCGGACCTCGTCCGGGTCGCCTATCTTGACGCGCCCGATCCCGTGGAGGCCTGGCGTGCGCATAAGGAGGACATCAAGCGGCGGCGCGACCGGCTCGATGCGCTCGACATCCGCGCGCTTCTGTTCACCGGCCCCGGCACCGACCTGACCGTCGAGCTGGCTTCGGGCGTGGGCTGGACGGGCGGCTGCGACAGGAATTCCGTTTCCCGCACCGAGTACATCCCCAACGTCCCGACCGAGGAGGTGTTCTGCGTTCCGCACCGTGAGCGCGTCGACGGTCGTGTGGCCGCGACGCTGCCATTGAGCTCCAACGGCACCGTGATCTGCGCTCTTGCGTTGCCGGTCGGGGACGGACTCGTGACCGACTTTTCCGCCGCGGAGGGCGAGTCGGCGCTTGGCGCGCTGCTTAGCACCGACGAGGGCGCGCGGAGATTCGGCGAGGTCGCACTCGTGCCCGTCTCATCGCCCATCTACCAAACCGGCCGCATCTTCTACAACACCATCCTCGACGAGAACGCCGTCTGCCACATCGCGCTCGGTAACGCGCCGTTCTCCCCCGCGGGCGGGCCGCCGCCGACGGACGCGGAGCGCGCGGCGCAGGGCCTTAACACGAGCGCCGTCCACGTCGACTTTATGGTCGGTTCCGAACAGCTCGACGTGACCGCAACGACCGCCTCCGGTGCGCGCATTTTGCTGATGCGCGGCGGGCAGTGGGCGGAGGGTCTGGCGTAGCGCGCGTTCCCGCCGGAACGCTCTTTGCTGCCGACGGCAGCGGAGTGCGCGGCCAGGGGGCCGCCGCGCGGACAAGGTTTGCGCGTTTTTAAATCTGAACGCGAAATAGCAGCGGCGGCGCCCCGGATCCGGGGCGCCGCCGCTTCGCCGCTCGCGCTGCCGTCAGCACTGGCGCGTGAGCGTGTAACTGGTATCGTTCTTGTAGGCGTAGATCCAGATGCTGAACTGGATTGCTGCCAACTGGGTCTCGCTTGTCGTGGACCTGGTCGTGCTCGGCGTCGGCGCGCTGTCCGTTTTCGCCACGATCCGCAATAAGAAGAAGAACAAGGGTGACTGCGACTGCGGCTGTGAAGGCTGCCCCAGCGCGAGCCTCTGCCATAAAAGGCAGTGACGCCGCGGCCGGACGGTCGCGCGCCGCGGACCGGAACCATCGCTAAATGAGCAGGCCCCCGCTTCCGGACAGAGACGCGGGCGCGGCTTTACCGGCTGCGGGCAGCCGCGGCTTGTATTCGGCGCGGGCGCGGCTTTACCGGCGCCGTGGCCGGACCGGTTTGTTTTTTCGTTACTTTTTGGAAAAAACATGATAGGATACTTGCAGCGGCGCGGCCCAACGTTCGCGCCGTATCTCATACGAAAGGGGCGGAGCGCGATATGGAAGCGGTCGTTTTGTACTACACGTTCGGAGGCTCGACCAAGAAGGAGGCGGAGCGCCTCGGCGCGGAGCTTTCCGCGCCCGTCCACCGCGTGCGGGAGGCGAAGGGACGCAGCCTGTTCGGCTCGTTCATCCCCGGCGGGTTTCAGGCGATGAAGCGGAGGACGGTCAAAACCCTGCCGGTGGGCGTCGACCTTGCCGCGTTCGGCCGCATCTATCTCGGCTGCCCTGTCTGGGCGGGATACCCCGCGCCCGCGTTTAACGCGATGCTCGCGATGCTCCCGCCGGGCAAGGAGGTCGAGGTCTTTCTCTGCGCGGGCGGGAACGATCCGCGGCCAAGCGACGCGGGGACGAAGCGCCTGATCGAGGAGAAGGGCTGCACGGTCACGCGGCTGTACACGATTGCTACCGGCATCGCGCCCGGCAAGCTCAAGGAATAGCGGCCGCCGGCAAGCGCCTTTGAACGGTAAGCGCCCGGGCAGGGCTTTCCGCCCGCGCCCCGGGAAACGGCGGAATCCGGAGAAAGGTACAAAAAATGGAATACGAAATCATCGCCCGCAACGGACAAAGCTTTGTGTGGCCGCTCCCCGGCAACGTATGGATCGCGGCGGAGAGCGACGCGGTTACGCTGGTGCAGTTTTGCGCCGAGGCGGACACGGACCGCCTCCTGCTGCCCGAGGCGTGCCTCTCGCCGGACTTTTTCAGGCTGTCCACGCGGCTGGCCGGGCTCGTGCTGCAAAAGCTTGCCAACTACCGCGTCAAAACCGCAGCCGTACTGGACACGGCCGCGGTAAAGGGGAAGTTTTACGAGTTCATGCTCGAAACAAACCGCGGGCAGGCATTCCGCGTCTTCGACGACGAAGCGCAGGCCGCGGCGTGGCTGCTGGGGGAAACAAATGAAGGGTGAGGGCGGCGTTCACGGAAAAACGTTTGCGGGGGCTCCGCCCCCTTATCGCTGGGCCTGCCGATCTTTATCTTATCCAAAGGACCTGCGAGGGCGCTGCCCTCGCGCTCCCGCCAAAGGAGGAAACCCCCTTTGGAAACCCAAAGATGACTTACATACTTACCAGGCGGCCCTCCTGTCTTTTGCTTCTTTTCTTCAAGAAAAGAAGCGGGTTGCGAGGGCAGCGCCCTCGTAGAAAATCCGGTTTGGGCTTTACCTCCAACGCTCCACCGTACCTCGCCGCCCCGCGCTCTCCAGACATGTCGATACCAAACAACCGACCCCCGCGCATCCCCATGCGGGGGCCTTGTATTTTCACTTTGCATCCGCAGCCCTCCGCTTACACAACCTCGGCGCCCGACAGCGCCTCCAGATACGCGCGGTACAGCCGGACAAAGCTGTCCGGCCCTCCGCGCATCAGCGAAGCCGTGCCGGCGACAAGTCCCGTCGCGCCCGCGCGCAGCATCTCCCGCGCGTTTTCGATCGAGGTGTTGCCGTCGACGGTCAGCTCAATCCGGCGGTCCGCCCTGTCGAGCGCGGCGCGCAGACTGCGCAACTTCTCAAGATGGTCCGACACCATGATTTGTCCGGCAAAGCCCGGGTTCACCGCCATTGCCATGACAAAGTCCAGCATGCCGAGGGCCTCTTCCACGCAGGCGGCCGGCGCATTTGGCGAAAGCGCGTAACCCGCGCGGATGCCGCGCGCGCGCAGGCTTTGCAGCAGTTGGACAGGCTGGCGGCAGGCCTCGGGATGGAAACTCAGCCGGTCCCCTTCGCGCAGCTGAAAGTACGCAACAAACTTCTCCGGCTCGACGCACATCAGATGCACGTCCAGCGGCAAATCGGTCGCCGAGCGGATCGCGTCGAACTCCGCCGCGCCTAGCATGATGTTCGGCACAAAATGCCCGTCCATCACATCGAAATGGACCGCGCCGACCTGGGCTTCCTCAAACGCCCTGATGTAGGGCAGCAGTTCCCACGGCTTTGCGCACATCACGGACGGCGCGATGAAAAGGTCCCGGCTGATGCTTGGCACCGTTTATGTATCCTCCCGCCGGGGCGCCGGTCAAAACGCCGCTTGCCCCTCCTGTAACCCATCATATACAGGCTGCGGCCGGGCGTCAACATCCGCGCTCCCTGGGATACCCCGAATCGCTCTTGCGGGCGGCGGCGGCGCATGGTACAGTAGTGTACGCTAGAAAGCGGCAAGCCGCCGCGAAGGAGGCAGCATGAAGCAGGAACGGACGTTTCCGCGCGCCGCCGTGACCGCCAAGGCGGAGCGGTCGGTCCGCGCGGGGCACCCCTGGATCTACGACACGGAGGTCCGAACCGACACGTTGGGAATCGAAAACGGCGCGCTCGTGGACGTATTTTCCGAGAAGGAAGCCTATCTCGGCACGGCGCTGCTCAGCCAGCGGAGCAAAATCCGGCTGCGGCTGCTCTCGAACAACGCGAACGAACGCTTTGACGAGTCGTTCTTTATGCGCCGCGTCCGCTACGCGCTCGAGTACCGCAAGACCGTGATGGGCGAGACCGACTACGGCTGCTGCCGCCTCATATTCGGCGAGTCGGACGGCCTGCCCGGCCTCACCGTGGACCGCTACGGCCCCGTGCTCGTCGCGCAGGTGCTCTCGTACGGCATCGAACAGCGCAAGGGCATGATCTACCGGCTTTTATGCGAAGCGCTCGCCGCCGACGGCGTGCAGGTGCGGGGCATATTCGAGCGCAACGAGGCCGCCATCCGTGAGCTGGAGGGGCTGCCGCTGACCAAGGGCT
>CAZKGE010000142.1:0-5838 GCA_964552065.1 uncultured Oscillospiraceae bacterium
CCTTGACGATCTCAAGCTGCCAGAACATGCCCGCGCCCGCGATCATGCCGATGGTTTTGTGCTTCTCGGCAAGCCCGTCGAGGCCCTTTCGGAAATACTCGCCGATCTCCCGGGCCTGACCGGGGATGTCGTTCTTCATCATGTACTGCAAATTGTGCTTGGCCGCGGCCATGCAGACCGGGTGGCCCGAGAACGTGCAGACGTGGTTCCAGCGGATGGTGCCCATAAAGTCCGCGATGTCCTTGTTGACCACGACGCCGCCGAGCGGCAGCGCCGAGCTCGTCAGCCCCTTGGCGACGGTCATCATGTCGGGCTTGACGGGACGCGTCGTGACGCAGTCCGCCTGATGCCCGAACCACGCGCCGAGGCGACCGAAGCCCATCAGCACCTCGTCCACGATCCAGACGATGCCCAGGCGGTTCTTCATGTCCTCAATCTGCGGCAGGTACTCCGGCGGCGGCATGATCGTGCCCGCGCCGAACGCCGGCTCCGTGATGATGGCCGCAACGTTGGCGACGTTGTGGCTCTTGATGATCTCCTCGGTCTGCGCCACGCAGGGCAGCAGGCCGTCGGCGCGCGCGCACTTGCACTCGGGATACTTGTGGCCCAGCGAGCAGCGATAGCAGAACGGCGCGGGGCAGACGAACGTGTTCTGGAAGCTGCTGCCCGGCACCGGCTTGATCTCCTTGTCCGCGTAGGACGCAAACGACCGGCTCGGCACCATGCGCGTCAATTGCGCGGCGCCCGCGGACACGCCGTGGTAGCCGTGCTCGCGCGTGGCCACGAGGGGTCTTCCGGAGTACAGCCGCGCAATGAGTAGCGCCGTCTCGACCGCGTCGCCGCCGCCGAGCGCGTAGCGGACCTTCGCCGCCCAGCCGCTGTCCTTCAAAATATCCTCGATCAGGATCTTGGAGACCTCGGCCTTGTAGTCGGTCGTATAGATGTCCCATACGAAGCCGTAGCGGTTGAGCGCCTCCTTGATGCCCTCCTGAATCTCGGGAACGTTCTGGCCGGCGTTGACGCAATAGAGCTGGTTGTAGAAGTCCAGCAGATGCGTGCCGTCCGGCTGGATCAGGTCGTTCCCCTTCGTCCTCTCGACGAATATCGTGCCGTACTCGTCGGCGGAGCTGAAGGCGTGCACGTTGTACTTTTTGTCCCACTCGGCGATCTGTTTCCAGTCGATGGATGCCATGGTATGCTTCCTCCTATACATCTAGATAGAATGACGAATCGGTTGTGCTGTCGCGCTGTTTTCCTGTCCGGCTGAAGCGATTGAAAGAATCCATAGGATGGGCGGATTGGTTTTTTTCATTGTATTATCTGCTTCGCACTCAATGTCAATATGGAATTTGCTCGGGTTTTTCAGACAAATTCCACTTATCTGGAACTTTTCCGGCCGTCCTCGGCCAATGCGGCGCATACGTGATGTTAACATCACATAATCGCGGCGCCGCCGGTCGCGCCGCGGCCGGAAACGCCGGATTTCCGGCATTATTCTCGCAAAAGAATACCCACTTTCCAGCGGGAATCGTATATGATGGACATATGAACGCGTAGATACCCTTTTTCGGATTTTCGGAAGGAGCGTGTCCTGTGAAGATCAGCGGGTTCGCCAAGCGCTTTGGCATCGGGATCAACACCGTGCGCTACTACGTCAACTGCGGTCTACTGCTACCGGAAGTGCACAACAAACAGTTTCGCTTCAACGAAAAGTGTGCGGAGGACATGAAGCTGATCCTCCTGCTCAAGCAATTCGATTTCTCCATCGCCGAGATCCAGTCCACGCTCTCCCTGATGCGCCTCTCCAACCTCACCGCCAAGGACGACGTGGCGGATTTCATCAACATCCTCGAAAACAAGAAGGGCGTGCTGCACGCCGAGTCGCTGCGCTACGAGCAGGCGGCGGACGAATTGAGCAAATACATCGCAACCGTGCGCGAGCAGTACGACAGGCCGGCCGCGCCGCCGAAAAAGATGGGCGTGCCGATCGAGATGCTGCAATACCTGTGCTGCCCGCACTGCGGCGCGTCGCTCAGCCTCAAGGAGGCGGACCTCGTCAGCGGCCAGATCATGCGCGCGGACGTGAGCTGCTCGTGCGGCTACAAGGCCAGCGTCAAGAACGGCATATTCGTCACCGAGGGGCGCTCGATCAGCGAGCTCGACTCCCCGGATATCGACCGCAAGTTCTACAAGGACCTGCCCGTGTCCTGGGTCACGCTGTTCCAGCGCTCGTTCAACTGGATGCTCGGGCAGATGTCCCGCATGGACCTCTCGGGCAAGGTCGTGCTCGAGAACCACATCAACTGCTATTTCTTCCTGTTCAGCCGCCTGGACAAGATCGATAAGAACGCCTATTACATCATCAGCGACAAGTACCCGGAGATCGTTGCGCTGTTCAAGGGGCTGATCGAGCAGCAGAACCCGGACCTTAAGATTTTGTTCCTTGCGGACAGCTCGTTCCACTACCCGATCAAAAAGGGCTGCGTGGACCTCTACATCGACTACTGCTCCATCAACGAATACGCGATCTTCAACCCCGAGGGAAGCCTGCTGGACGTCGTGCTGCCGCATCTGCACGAAGGCTCCGAGGTGCTCGGGACGTATTTCTATTTCGAGCCCGGCAGCGCGAGCCACAAAAAGCTTTTGCAGCTCTACCCCACGTGCGCCCCGCAGAACTACCTGATGAATTTCTTCCGCTCGATCGTCAAAAAGGCGAGGCTGCAGTACGCCGCCGAAGAGAGCATCGGGAGCGTCACAGACTGGGGCGGCGCGAACCGCAACTTCCTCTTCCACGTGGCGAACGACCCCATGACGCTGCACTCGTACCGCTGCCGCCTGTAGCGGAGCGGACAGCGGGCGCGGCCACGCGGGGCCGCGCCTTTTTTGTGCGCTTTTAAGCGGCAAAAACCGTTGACGAATCGATCGCGGCATAGTACACTGATTGGGTAAAAATTGAATCGCGGCGCGGCAGTTCTTTCGGCCGCGCGCATGTTCGGATGAGAATACCGGGAGAGCTTGCGGAAGCCGCAACGCCGAAGGGGAACGCGAAAACTCTCAGGCAGAAGGACCGGTATTTGACGAAGCTCCGGAAAGCCGCTTTGTAAGCGGCACCGACGAGGCAATCCCGCAAAGACGTTTTTCGGGAGAATCTTTCAGGTCGATGATACGGGGTGCGCACGAAGCTTTGTGCGCGCTCCTTTTTTCATGCGCGCATACGCGATACGGACCGATTTCAAACTACTGAAAATAACGAACATGGAGGGTATCATCATGCAGCATCCCAACGACCGGAAGTATACGCGCTCCCACGAGTGGCTCAAGGACCTCGGCAACGGAAAAGTGCAGGTCGGCCTGACCGATTTTGCGCAGTCCCAGCTCGGCGACATCGTGTTCATCGACCTGCCCGCGGTCGGCAAGGCCGTGACCGCCGAAACGTCGTTCGGCGACGTCGAGAGCGTCAAGGCCGTCTCCGAAATGCTCTCCCCCGTGACCGGAAAAGTGTCCGCCGTCAACGGGGCGCTGTCCGACGCGCCGGAGAAGATCAACGAGGCCGCGCTCGACACGTGGATCATCGAGGTCGAGGGCGTGACCGAGACCGCCGAGCTGCTCGACGCCGACGCGTACGAGGCCGCCTGCCGCGCCGAAGCGTAACGCGCTCTTTACAATTCATCCGCCGAAAATGAAGGAGGGAAGGCCCGATGGGTAGCTATATCCCCACGACGCCGTCGCAGCGCGAGGTCATGTTCGCAGCTGTGGGCGTCATTAGCGCGGAGCAGCTCTACGACAGCGTACCTGCGAGCATCCGGCTCGCCCCGGGCGCGCTGAAGCTGCCGCAGGGGCTGTCCGAGCTCGAGCTCGTCAGTAAAATGCAAAAAATCGCGGACAAGAACACCGTGTTCCCCGCCGTGTTCCGCGGCGCGGGCGCGTACAAGCACTTCATCCCCGCGGTCGTGAGCCGCGTTGCCGCCAAGGAGGCGTTCGTCACCGCGTACACGCCTTACCAGCCGGAGATCAGCCAGGGCGTGCTGCAGTCGATATTCGAATACCAAACCATGATCGCCGAGCTGACCGGCATGGACGTGTCCAACGCGTCGGTCTACGACGGCGCGGTCGCCGCGGCCGAGGCTATGGCGATGTGCCGCGAGAAAGGGCGCACGATCACGCTGATCTCGGCGGCCTGCCATCCGGACACGATCGCGACGGTCAAAACCTATTGCTTCGGCGCGGGGACGGACTGCGTCGTCGTGCCGGCAAACGACGGCAAAACGGACGCGGCCGCGCTGAAAGACCTACTTTCGGACAAAGCCGCGGGCTTTTTATTCCAGTCTCCGAACTTCTACGGCGTGATCGAGGACGCGGCGGGACTGATCGGGCTGGCCCACGATGCGGGCGCAAAGTGCGTGATGAGCGTCAACCCGATTTCGCTCGGGCTGTTGCGGTCCCCCGGCGAGCTCGGCGCGGACATCGCGGTCGGCGACGGGCAGCCGCTTGGCATGCCGCTCTCGTTCGGCGGCCCGTACCTGGGCTTTATGACCTGCAAAAAGGAACTCGTGCGAAAGCTGCCCGGCCGCATCGTCGGCCAGACGCAGGACGCCGCGGGCAACCGCTGCTTTGTGCTGACGCTCCAGGCGCGCGAGCAGCACATCCGCCGCGAGAAGGCCTCGAGCAACATCTGCAGCAACCAGGCCCTGTGCGCGCTCACCGCCGCGGCCTATATGGCGGCGATGGGCTTTCCCGGCATACAGCAGGCGGCGCAACTTTGTTATCACAAGGCGCACTACCTCGCGGAGAAGCTCTGCGCGCTGCCGGGCTTTGCCCTGCGCGATCCGGACGCGCCGTTCTTCCACGAGTTTGTGACAAAAACGCCGGTCCCGACCGAAACGCTGCTGTCCGCGCTCGCGCAAAAAGGCGTGCTCGGCGGCCTGCCGGTCGGCGGGGGCCTTTTGTGGTGCGCGACCGAGATGAACGGCCGGGCCGAGATCGACGCGCTGGTCGAGGCGGTGAAGGAGGCGGCAAAATGAGCGAACCGGTAAAACTGCTGTTTGAAAAGAGCGTTCCAGGCCGCAGGTGCGACCTTCTGCCGGCCTGCGACGTGCCCGAGGCGGCGCTGCCCGAAGGATTCCTGCGTAAAGCGGACGCGCGGCTGCCGGAGCTTTCTGAGATCGACGTGTCGCGCCACTATTCGGCGCTCGAAAAGCGCGTGCACGGCGTGAACGACGGCTTCTACCCGCTCGGCTCGTGCACGATGAAGTACAACCCCGCCGTCAACGAGACGGTGGCCGCGCTGCCCGCATTTGCCGGCATCCACCCGCTGCAGCCAGCCGAAACCGCGCAGGGCTGCCTCGAGGTGCTCTGCCGCGCGGGCGAGATATTGAGCGAGCTGACCGGCATGGACGGCATGACGTTCCAGCCCGCGGCGGGCGCGCACGGCGAGTATCTGGGCTTGCTGCTCGTCAAGGCGTACCACGCGGCCCGCGGCGACACCGGCCGCACGAAGATCCTCGTGCCGGACTCCGCGCACGGCACAAACCCCGCGTCCGCGGCGATGGCGGGCTTCTCCGTCGTCAACATCCCGTCCGCCCCGGACGGCTGCGTCGACCTCGACGCGCTGCAAAAAGCCGTCGGCCCCGACACCGCGGGCCTCATGCTCACAAACCCCAACACGCTCGGCGTGTTCGACAAAAACATCCTCGGAATCACGCAGATCGTGCACGACGCGGGGGGCCTCGCCTACTACGACGGCGCGAATTTAAACGCCGTCATGGGCGTGTCGCGCCCGGGCGACATGGGCTTCGACGTTGTACACTTAAACCTCGACAAGGTGTTGTCCAGGCCGCA
>CAZKGE010000143.1:0-5838 GCA_964552065.1 uncultured Oscillospiraceae bacterium
CGCTCCGGTACAGGAGGCGTTGACAACGTGCAGCGCGATACATACAATGGAGAGGTAAAGCAGGAGCGTAGCCCCTTTATCAGCATCGGCCAATCTGGCTCAGGGAAATCTACAATTTCCAATCCTCTATCAAGTAACAATTTCGAATGAGAGAGGAGGGAATTTTTTATGAAAAATGACAATGGTTCAGCAACGATGTCAAAGAAGGACAATTCCCAAGACTTATCGATAGATAGTACCCCATTGCACCCGAGCGTCGTAGCTTATTTGGAGCAGGAGCGTCTGGCGAGGGAGGACGAGCAGGCGTTTTGGAGGAAACGGGCGGAGGAGCGAGAGGCGCAGAAAGCAGCGTCGAAGGAAGAGATGACTCTGGAAGAAATAGAGGAGTTGGCGCAGGCAACCAAGGAATTGGGAGACGCATTCGAGAGAGCTGCGAAGAACCCGCCAAGATATATTATCAGCGGGGGGATCATTCCTCGGCCATCAGCGGACGAGAAATCTTTGAAATAGAACCATTCCAGAGCGTAGTTCAAGGGACATCCCCCCATATCATATAACTGAAGGAACAAACGTTCAAAACATAAAAAGGAGCGGCGGCAAAATGCGGAAAAAGCAAGCGATTCATTGCCGCGGCGGAATCCGGCGAAGCGCCGCTTTTGGGCACATAGCCGGCCGAACTGATGCGAAAGGAGTTGATGCCGAAAAATAGGAGGGGAAATCGAATATGAAAGCCATCCGTGCTCTGTGGCGGTCCCTGCGTTCCATCGAGGGGAATCAGCGGGCCTGCGTGGTCAGCGAACCCCTGTGGGCGATCCCATACAACCTGTTGCTGCCCTTTTCATCGCTGTATATGTCCAAGGTCGGCCTGTCGTACGCGCAGATCGGCGCGGTCGCCAGCCTGGGCCTTGCGCTGCAGTTTCTGGCCGGCGGATTGTCCGGCGCCATCGTCGACAAATACGGGAGGCGCAAAACGATGCTGGCGTTCGGCCTTTTCGGCTGGACAATTCCCTGCGCGCTCTGGGCGGCCGCGCGCGGATACTGGTTTTTTGCGGCCGCGGCCGCGTTCAACAGCCTGTGGCGCGTAGCGTGCAACAGCTTCAACTGCATGATCGTGGAGGACGGCGACACGGGGCGGCTCGTGTATATCTACGCCGTCCTAAACAGCATCGGGCTGCTGGCGGGGCTGCTCTCGCCGCTTGTGGGCATGTGCTTCGACCGCTTTACGCTGGTGCCGACCATGCGCGCGCTGTACGCGCTCGCCATGGCGCTGATGACGGCAAAATTCCTTTTGCAGTATCGTCTGTCCCGCGAGAGCGGCGTGGGCAGGCAGCGCATGCGGGAATGCGAACGGCAATCGCCGTTCGGACTTGCTCTTGGCGGATGGCCCGCGTTTGTCGCGGCGCTGAAGCAAAGGCGCACGCTCCTTTGCGTGCTTTTTATGGTGCTGATGACCTGCTTCAACACGGTGCAGGCGAATTTCTGGCCGCTGTTCGTAACCGGCCTGTATGGCATCAGCGACGCCGCGCTTTCCATATTTCCCTTGATTAAGTCGGCTGTCACGCTGCTGACCTATCTGTTGATCGTACCGCGCATCAACCCTTCGCGCGTCCGCCGCCCGCTTCTGATGGGTTTGGCGGCGCAGGGAATTGGGCTGACCGCGCTGCTGCTGTTTTTGCCGGCGGCGTCCGCCGCGGCGTGGGCCGTGTTCTTTTCCGCGGCGTGCGACGCGTTCGCGCTGGCCATGCTTGGGCCCCTGTCCGAATCCCTGATGTCGCTGAGCATCCCGGCCGCGGAACGGGCGCGGATCAACAGCCTGATATTCGCGGGCATCCTGCTGGTCAGCGCCCCCGCGGGCTGGATCGCGGGGCGGATTGCGGAGCGCAGCCGGGTCCTGCCGCTCGCGATGAACCTGCTCCTGATCGCGGCGGAGGTCGTTGTGGCGCTGGGCATCGCCAGGGCAGGCCGGTCGGAACATGATGCGGGCGGCGCCTGACGCGCGCTTGCGGCCCGCAGGCAAAGTTCGGCCACAAAAAACGCCGAAGTTTCGGGCATGATATTGAAGTGGGCGAACATGTCCCATATAATTGGTGAAAAGGCGAGGAGGACAGCATCGTGGGTTTTTTGAAGAAGCTGCTGGGCATCGGCGTGACCGCCGGCGCGACCGTCGCGGCGGTGCGGATTGCGGACAAGTATAAGGAGAACAACCCCGACGGCGTGAAAGACGCCAACGGGGACGGCAAGGTGGACGCGCTGGACGTGCTTTCGGAGGTCAAAAAGGCCGCGACCGAGGTGTACAACGACGCCGCGGCGGGCTTTAAGGAAAAGGCGCCCGTGTACGCGCAGCAGGTGAAGGACGCCGTAGACGAGACGTTCGGCGGCGGCGATGACGCCGCGGCGGGCTTTGCGGGGGAAGCGTCCGAAACCGCGCAGCCGGCGGAGGGCGACGGAAACGAGACGCCCGGCGGCAGCGATTAACCAGGGCCGCGGGCGGCCGTTTGACGCGGCGCCGGTCGGCCGATGCGGACCGTTTGTCCGGTAAAAGCTTCAATCACCCTGCGGCGCGCGTAAACGGATCAAGCGCTGCCGCAAAGGGAACGCAGCCATTCGGACGGGGAGGACGGGTCCAATAGGTACCGCCCTCCCCGATAGCCTTGGCTTGTAAAACAGCGGCGAATGGGGTCAACCTGTTCGCCGCGTTGTAACGTAGGCTGCGCCATTGACAGCGTGGTTGACAGCGAATACACTGAAAAAGCAATGTTCCAGCAAAAATAGGCTTGAATCACAACATTTGGCGTGGAGGTCCCGATGCTACAATTCCAGCGGATGAACAAGGACCAGCTTCTGTTGGCCGGTGCCCTGGGCATGTGTTTCGCGTTCCTTGCCTACATCATGTATTGCGCCCCCCTTACGTCTGACGACTTTTTCTTCAAGCACTTTGCCGAGCTGGGGCTCGCCGGCAAGGTTCGGTTTGTCCTGCGTTATGGGAACGGCCGTATCGCGGGGAACCTGCTGACGATGCTGCTGGTGAACCATCCCGTGCTTCTTGTCGTTGCCAAGTCGGTCATGATCCTGCTTTTGATCTGGCTGATTGCAAAGCTCTTCGGCGGCGACAAACGACTTTCAACGCTTGCGCTTGCCTTTCTCCTGATTATTGGGATGTCGCCGGATCTGTTCTCGCAGACCCTAACGTGGACCAGCGGGTTCGCCGTCTATACGGTATCGGTACTGTGCACGCTGCTTTGTATACGCATGATTCTTTTGCGGCAGGAAGCGGAGAGAATCCATCCCGTCGCATACGCACTGCGCTTGATCGGACTGATTGTTATCGGGTTCTTGGGCCAACTGTGCGTTGAACACGTTACGATCATAAATTCTCTGCTCGGCGCCGCGGCGACCGCATATTTCTGGAAAAGGAGCGAGTATGCCCAGCGGACGCTGAGCCTTGTATGGCTTATATCCGCAGTGCTCGGCACGGCGGCTATGTACTTTGTCCCGCAGATGTTTTACCAGCCCGGCAATTTTGTTGAACATTATGGCCGCGCGCTGCAAATGGGCAGCTTTTTTGAGGCATGGCAATCGTTTTACAGAAATCTGTTGGGGCTTTCGTCCATGTTTGCTGAAAACGTTGTCCTGCTGGCGGTCCTCTCGATTTTGGCGTTTGCAGTATTGCGCATAACGAAGGAGCGATGGAAAAACCCGAAGCTCAACATGGTTTGCCAATGGGTCTGCGTTGGATTTTTGAGCTTCGTATTTGTCAACACCGCCTTATGCAAAAATGTCTGGTTCGGACGCTTTACAGCAGAGCGCTTGGCGCTGATCGTACTGTTGACCATGGTCTTTTTCGTCGTCTTCCTGCTTGCCGTTTGGCACATTCCGCACAAGGCCACGCGGATTATAGCGATCGCATGCGTCGTAACGGCCGCCATGTCCGTTGCGCCGCTGCTGTTTGTGACCCCGACGGTAAATCGCTACCTGTTTTTTGCGTACTGCTCCTTGAGCGCCGCCGCGGTCGTTTGCGCCCGGTGGCTGCGCGGCGCCATCGCCGTGCCCGCCGCAAACGGGGCCGGAATGCTGACCGGCGCGTTCGCCGTTGTTCTGGCGGTTTGTCTTGCCGGCCTGTTTACCAACATTCACGACCTGTGGCTGCAGCAACAAGCGCATATTGCCGCCCAGATGTCGCAGGGCGCCGCCGCCATCGTTGTCGATCGCTGCCCGCATGAATACGTCTACGAGAACAGGACGGCCTGGTCGCATAAGTATTGGTATTATTATAACGAGGTGGGCGACATTGCGTTCTCCTTTCCGGGGGAGTCGCTGGACTGACCGCCGGCCAGGCTTCCGGCGGGCGGCATGGCTGCGCTCTTGGATTTTAATAATAAGAGGGGCGTTTTTTCCGATGCTGGAGATTGAACTCAAGGCCGCGCTGACCGGCGTGGACGCGGCGGCGCTGACGGAGCGGCTCGCCGCGCTCGGATTTTCGCTGTCGTACGAGTGCCGCGAATCCGACACGTACTACAACGGCGCCGACCGCGACTTTTGCAAGACCGACGAGGCGCTGCGCGTGCGCGAGCACGAGCGGGACGGGCGCGTGGACGCGCGGCTGACGTACAAGGGCCCGAAGACGGACGCGCGCTCGCAGACGCGGGCGGAACTCGAGACCGGCGTCGAAAGCGCGGGGACGCTGCGCGCGCTGCTCGGCGCGTTGGGCTATGCGCGCGTGCTCACGGTCAAAAAAGCGCGGCGCGGCTACGTCGGGAGCGGCGCGTACGCGGGCGTCAACCTCTGCCTCGACGAGGTCGAGGGCTTGGGCGCATTCATCGAGCTCGAGTACCCGTCGCCGGACGACAGCCCGGAAGCGGAAAGGGAGAGCCGCGTTTCGCTGCTGCTCTCCCTGCTGGACGCGCTCCGTGTGCCGCGCCAGAACCTAGTGCGGCGCTCCTATCTCGAGCTTTTGATCGCGCGCGCGATGTCGTAGAAGTCGTTCCATTCCGTAAACGGCACGCCTTGCTTTGTCAGAATTTTTGCGAGGGCGTCGCGGGCAAATACCGTCCGCGACGCCTTCGCCATGCGCACGTCCGTGAGTCCGTCGCCGGCGCAGATCGCGTTTTTGTACGCGTACCTTTGCATGACCAGCGTCTTTTGCATGATCTCGCCGTCGGCCTCCGCATCGGAATTCAGCCGTATAAATGGGCCTGTCGCGTCCACCGCGACGCTGTGCATGCCGAGCAGCTTGTCGCGGTACGGCTTAAGCTTTTCCTCCACGTACGGTTTCAGCCCGCCCGAGATCACTACGACCGGGATGCTAAGCGCCGCCATATCGTCAAGCAGCGCCTCAAAGCCCGGCCGCACCGGCACACCGCGCACATATGCGAGGATGTCCGGCAGCCGCGCGCTCGGGATATACTCAAACGCCAGGCGCAGCGTGTCCGCAAGCGAGCGCTTATTCTCGCGCAGTTCCCGCAGCTTTTCCTCGTATAGGCCCGGGCCGATGCACAGCCGCATCGCGCCGTCAAGCGTCTCCTCGGACGTGATTGTGCCGTCAAAATCGAGAAACAGAATCGTGTCGTGCATGTGGTTTCCTTTCTGGGGGATGGGGACCGGGGGACGGGGAACGGGGAACGGGGAACGGGGGACGGGGAACGGGGGACGGGGAACGTTGAGGGCTCCGCCCTCAAACACCCGCCAAAGGGGGAAACCCCCTTTGGAAACCCAAGGAAAGTATGGGCAGTTCCACAGGTTTCCAAAGGGACGTGTCCCTTTGGAAGGGGGGTGGGGACGGAGTCCGCAACGTAGCCCCCGCAGTCCGTCCCGTCGTCCTCCCGTACCTTTACTTCATCA
>CAZKGE010000144.1:0-5827 GCA_964552065.1 uncultured Oscillospiraceae bacterium
CGACGTGTACGCGCCCACGGGCAGCACCGTCAAGATCAAGACCACGACCGAGCTGATCAACAACGGCGAGACCAAGATTCCGACCAACAACCACGTGATCCTCAACATTCCGCAGTCGGCGTTCCTTCCGAACGAGCCGCTTGCGAGCGAGACGATCACGATCAAGCCCGAGATCACCGTCGTCACGCCGGAGGGCGAGACCAGGGCCATCGAGGTGCCCGAGGTGACCAAGCAGGCCGAGGTGCTGTCAATCAGCGTTGAGTCGCCCGCGACCGAGTCCGTGCCTAACACCTACAAAAACGACGTCATCCCGATCGTGGGCACGGTCGTGGACCACACGGTCAGCGTGTTCGTCAACGGCGAGCAGGTCACCGTGTACGAGGGCGGCCAGTTCCAGGCTTCCTTCCAGCCCATGGGCGGCGAAGCGGCCGAGACCATCACGATCGAGGCCAAGAAGAACAACTGCGTGACGGCGACAAAGACGATCACCGTCGAGCCGTACGTGATGCAGAACGCGTCGCTGACGGTGAGCAACGACGTTTCCGTCAAGACCTACGGCCTGCGCGCGACGGACGGCAAGGTCACCGTGACCGGCACGACCGTACCGGGGGCCAAGGTGACCGGCACCTGCGCCAACGCGAAGGTGACGTTCGGCGAGTCCACCGTGTCCAGCACTGGCGAGTACCAGCTCCCCGTGACGATCGGCGAGGGCGGCGCGTTTGAGATCACGCTGACGGCCTCCGCGGAGGGCTACGTCGACGCGACCGTCACGGCGATGGTCGAGCGGCTGCCGAACGACGACTCGAGCAAGTATAAGAAGGCGAGCACGACGCTCAAGGCCGATCAGCACGCCAAGATCGTCGCGGGCACCACGACGAGCGGTAACTTTGTGTTCACCGGCACGATCACGGAGATCACGGGTACCGAGCCGTACGAGACCGTCAAGATGAAGCTCAGCACGGGCGAGGAGATCATGGTCACCAACCGCAGCGCGAAGAACCGCTTCGGCAGCGACGACCTCGATAAGAAGAAGACCGTCGCAGGCTCGCTCGTCGGGCTGTACAGCGACACGAAGCTGCCGTACCTGTGGGTCTGGTACGTCTGGAACGCCAACTGATGAAGGTCTGGGCGAAGATCGTCACACAACAGAAGATCAAAAAAGATGTCGTGCGGGAGTTTTCTCCCGCACGACCTTCTGATTCGCGCGGCTGGCACGAGGTGCTCGCCGAGCTGGCGCGGCCGCTGGACCTGGCCTGTCCCGTCCTATTGGGCAAGCACGTGCAGGAGCTGGCGCGGTTTGGGCGCACGTCGTTTTTGCCGTCCGATTTTTTGGAGAGCGTCGCGTTCGACCGGTTCGAGGTCGAGATATTTCCCGAGAAAAAGACGCCTCCTCAGGAATAGATTCCCTCCCCTTCGCGCAACCTAAGCGCAAAAGGAGGAAGCACATGGATATTCTTGCGTTGATTTTGATGATCGTCGGCGCTGTGAACTGGGGTCTGATCGGCGTGTTCAAGTTCGATATTGTGGCGGCGATCTTCGGCGGCACCTACACCGTCGTCTCACGCATCGTGTACGCGCTTGTCGGTATCGCCGGAATCTGGGGCATTACGATGCTGCTCAAGCGCGGCGACCATCCCGCCGAGAAGGAACCCGACTGAGCGGGTAATAGTTTCGGCGTGCGGCCGCGCGGGCTGCGGACAGACTGCTTGTCCGCAGCCCATTTTTATTGTACAATTGGGAAAAAGCTTGGAGGGCAGACGATGAGCGATTCTTTTGAATTCTTGGCCGCGGAGGCGATGGAGCAGCTTCCCGCCGGCGCGTTTTTGTTGACGGGCGAGGACCCCAACCCGATGACGATCGGCTGGGGACAGTTCGGCGTGGTTTGGGGCAGGCAAATCTGCACGGTGTTCGTGCGGCAGAGCCGGCACTCGCACAAGCTGATCGAGGAAGGCGGCAAGTTCACCGTCAGCGTGCCGAAGCGCGGCGAGATGAAGGAGGAGCTCAAGGTCTGCGGCAGCAAGTCCGGCCGCGACGTCGGCAAGCTCGAGGCGCTGGGCCTTAAAACGCTGCCCTCGCGCACGGGTGCGCCCGCGCCGCTTGCGGCCTGCGCGATCCATTTCGAGTGCCGCATTGTGTTCAAGGCCGAAAGCGACCTGACCAATCTCGACCAGCCGCTGCTCGATCGCTTCTACAAGGGACTGCCGAACGCGGCGGGCGATCCGCATACGATATACTTCGGAGAAGTGCTCGCCGCCTACCGCGCGTAAGGCGGGAGGGGGCGGCGCGGGTATCGGGTTTTTACAGGGGCGTTGCCCCTGGCCCGGAAGGGGATACGTTTGGGGGCTCTGCCCCCAAACCCCCGCCAAAGGGACACGTCCCTTTGGAAACCCGAATTGTTTCGCGTTTTTTGTTAGGCGCTAAGGATTGGCTGCCTTTCGCATCTTTTGCTTCTTTATCTTTACGAAAAGAAGCGGGAGCATGAGGGCGGAGCCCTCATAAAAAACCTCTCTAATTGCCGGAGGCCGCGCAGATGCGCGGCCTCCGTTCCTTTGCCCCGTTTTATCCCTATAGACGGTGCAATGCCGCCCGGGGGGGATGGGCGGCATTGCGGTTCAGGATGGTTGGGGTCTATGTCATCGCCAAATCGGCGGGATGACCTATTCTTTTGTATACTCTCCGAACGTTATGGAAACGTCGGCGGTTTCTCCGTTCCTTTGTATCGTTATTGTTGCCGCATCGCCCGCGTTATATGCGCCGATCAGCGACGAAAGCGCCGAATTGGAAGAAATTTCTTTTCCGTCAACAAAAAGGAGCAGATCGCCGACCTGGATGCCGGCCTGCTCGGCGGCGCTGCCGGCGATGACCTGCGACACCTGCACGCAGTTCTCGCTGCCGCCGAAGGACCCGCTCCAGCCGAAGTTCTGCTGCATGGTCACGTTCTGCGTGTAGACACCGAGGTAGGCGCGGCCGCGCACGTAGCCAAGGTCCATCAGGTCGGAGATGATGCCCTTGACGCTGTTGACGGGTATGGCGAAGCCGAGGCCCTCGGCGTTCTCGCTGCTGGCCTTGGCGTTGACGAGGCCGATGAGCGCGCCGGAGGCGTTGAACAGGCCGCCGCCCGAGTTGCCGGGGCTGATGGCGGCGTCGGTCTGCAAAAGCGTCATGGTGTTCGATTCGACGGCCACCTCGCGGTTGAGCGCGCTGATGATGCCGCTCGTCGACGTGCCGCGCAGCTCGCCGAGCGGGTTGCCGATGGCGATCACGTCCTCGCCGACGGTCACCATGTCGGAGTCGCCGAGCGTGGCGGGCCGAAGGCCCGCGGTGTCGATCTTAATCAAGGCCAGGTCGTTGCGCACGTCGCTGCCGACCACCGTGGCGCTGTGCTTCGAGTCGTCGTTTAGGACGACTTCGACCGAGCTTGCGCCGTCGACGACGTGCAGGCAGGTCGCGATGTAGCCGTCCTCGGACACGATCACGCCGGAGCCGGAGCCGGAGGCGTTGTACGTCTGCTGGCCGAAGAAGCCGTAGCCCGTGACGGGGAACACCGCGTCGATGCCGACGACGCTTGGAGCGGCCAGCTCGATGACCTGCGCCCTGGACAGGGCTCCGGAAGCCGCGAGCGCGGGCGGCGTTTCCGTGGCGGAGGCGCCCACGATGCCGTCCTCATCGGCGGCGCCCGCGGTCGCCGGCGCGCCCTCGACGAGGGCAACGGGTTCGCTTGTCCGATCGATCGTCTGCACCGCAATGTATCCGCCCGCCGCGCCGCCGAGAAGCGCCGAGGCGAGCATGAAGATCACGAGCGTCATAACGCTGACGCCGCGTTTTTTTTTGCGGCCGGCCGGGACATATTGCGGGTAATTGCCCGATTGGCAGCGTTCGTAGAAATCCTGATAATCCATAGTCGATGTTCCCTCTGACCATAGTTTTACCCGATCAATTTGAACTGACAACAGCGGCCGTTTGGTACCTTTGTGTAGAATTTTGGAAACATTGTGGCAGGCGCTTTTCAAGCAAAATGTTCCAAGGAACGCGGCTTTGAAACGGGAGATACTAATGCCAAAACGAGCGCGCGATGCATAGGATGTTAGCAAGACCGCTTCGGGAGAAATTGGATGTTTGATGTAACGATCAACACTTCAAAATATGATATCGACGTTGGACAGCTGATCACTAGAAGGCTTGCCGTCTATCCGAACAGCTTCTCCGTTTTGCCCACTGAGAACGGCGCTTACGCCGCCGTCGACGGCATGGACGCGCTGCCGGTATGCGCCGCCGCGCTCGCGACGCTGATCTGCCGGGATCTGATTTACTTCGAGCTTGCGCGGATGGCGGACACGCTTCCGCTGAACCTGACCGAAAAGCAGTCGGTATTGACCGAGACGCTGAAGAGCGCGCGCGGCCGCGTGCTCGAGGGGCGCGTGGGTGAAGGGATCACGGCCTATTTGACCGAGCGGCACGAGCTCAACCTCGAGGGATACGTGCAGTTCCGGATGCAGCAGGAGCTGGCGGAGTGGCGGATGCTGATCGAGCGTTCCGCGCAGGAGCAGCTGATGTGCCGTGAGTACACGGAGCTGCTCTCCGTGCTGAACACGTTTGTACAGCTGCAGCAGCCGCGCGTGGGCGAGATCTCCGTATGCATCAACCCGGACGGCAGCTGCACGCTGACCGACGACTCCGACGCGCGCATCGAATATGTGGACTGTTCCGAGGACGGTATCGTGGGGCTGCTCGTGAGCATGGCGCCGTCGCGGCTGATCGTGTACGACCTCTCCGGCGGCAACGGCCGCAGGCTCGCCGACGCGATCGCGCATGTGTTCTCGGGCCGCGTGCGCATTTACCGTTAAGCTAATTCAGCTCATCCAGCAAAAACGAACACCGCAGCACGGGCTCGGCGCCGTCGAGCGTCGCGGCTGCGGTGAATGTGATGCCGTCGTATGCGTCCTTATACGCGGCGCTTTCCGCCTCGGCGCGCAGCGCGCCGTCGTACCAGCGCAGCGCGATCGCCTGGGATATGCGCGCGTCCGCGTCGATTGCGGCGGCAAGCGCGAGCAGCATGGTTTGAAGTGAAGCGTTGGCGGCCTCGCGCCGCCGCGCTTCGCGGTCGGCCAGGATCGACAAAAGCGCCGCCTTGGGCTTTTTCGGTAGCGTTTCGGGCGCGCCGAAGCGGAACGCGAGCGTGGCCGCCGTCACAAAGCCGTCGCGCTCGGAATAAACAAGCTCCATGCGGCCCGGCCGGTCCGGATCGCGCAGAAAAACGGTCCCCGACACGTCCGACTCAACTACGCGCAGGCCGGATTCTTCAATCGATTCGAGGAAGCGCTCCGCCGTCACGCCCTGCGCTTTGGCCGCGGCGGGCGCGGACGTGGGGACGGCGGCCGCAACCTCGTCCGCCGGGGAAACGCCCGTGAGCAGATAGATGCCGACAGCCGCAACCGCGACAACGCCGGTGAACACGATGCTCTTGATCTGGTCCACGCTGAGACGCTTCATTGACATATTATAACAAATTTGATCGAAAACCGCTATAAAATACCGGTTTTGTGACAGCGCGGCGCGTCTTTTGTGTGGAATTTGGCAACGCCGGGGGCCGCGCGCCGTTCTTTGGCCCGCTTCAGCCCGGTTCGTTGCAAATTCCGACCGGATTTGATATACTATGTATTCAATTCAACACGGATTGAAGGGGACGTATGGACAGGATCTCGATTGTGGTGCCCTGCTTCAACGAGCAGGAGGTGCTGCGCTTGTTTTACGGCGCGACGCTGTCCGCCTGCGAGGGGATGGACGCGGAGCTGGAATTCGTGTTCATCGACGACGGCAGCCGCGACGG
>CAZKGE010000145.1:0-5812 GCA_964552065.1 uncultured Oscillospiraceae bacterium
GAGTTCGACGCCATCCTCAAGGAAGTCGGCCCCGAGAAGATCAAGGTCATCAAGGTCGTCCGCGAGCTGACGGGCCTCGGCCTCAAGGAAGCCAAGGACGTCGTCGACGCCGCGCCCAAGCCCGTCAAGGAAGGCGTGCCGAAGGAAGAGGCCGAGAAGATCGCCGCCGCCTTCAAGGAAGTCGGCGCGACCTGCGAAATCAAGTAAGACCGGACGCGCTGCGCTCCGGCCGTACCGCCCGCACGGGGAATGGCGCTTCTTGCGCCGTTGCTCCTGCGGGCGGCGCTGTGTTTTTGGGGGAGCAAGGGAGGGCGGCGAAGGGGTGGAAGGGAACGGCGAGGAGACGGGGGAACGGGCGAGGGCGCTGCCCTCGCGAATTGATTATATGAGGGCTCCGCCCTCATACACCCGCTTCTTTTTTTGAAGAAAAGAAGCAAAAGACGCGAAAGGCAATTTGATAGAGTGCCTTGCAGAATGGGTTTCCAAAGGGCCTTCGGTCCTTTGGCGGGGGTCGCGGGGGCGGCGCCCCCGCGGCGTCGAGGCACAAGCCCGAAAGGCGCCGCGCGACCCTTGCGAACCGTGGACGGGGGCGGCGCCCGCCCCGTACCAAAATCCAAAGCGCACAACTTTTTCTTGATCTTATATATAATTCATGGTAAGGTAATGGGTAAATTTTGCGACATGGGAGGGACCTGTGATGGCTATTCGGGACACGGCGGCGTACAGCGTTTTCGGTGCAGACGTATTTTCTGATGATGTGATGCAGCAGCGGCTCGCGCCGGACGTGTACGCATCGCTGCGCAGGACGATCGAGGAGGGCGGCGGCCTGGCGTTTGAGACGGCGGAGGCGGTCGCCAGGGCGATGATGGAGTGGGCCATCGAGAAGGGCGCGACGCACTACACGCACTGGTTCCAGCCGATGACCGGCGCGACCGCCGAGAAACGCGATACCTTCCTGAGTTTTTCGGAGCTGGACAAAGCGCCGATCCCAGGTTTTTCGGCCAAGGCGTTGATCAAGGGCGAGGCGGACGGCTCGTCGTTCCCGACGGGGGGCCTGCGCGCCACGTTCGAGGCGCGCGGCTACACGACCTGGGACTGCACGAGTCCGGCTTTTGTCAAGCGCGACGCGAACGGCGTGGGCTGCCTGTGCATCCCGACGGCGTTCTGCTCGTTCTCGGGCGACGCGCTCGACGAAAAGACGCCGCTTCTGCGCTCGATGGAGGCCGTGAGCAAGCAGGCGGCGCGTGTGCTGCGGCTGCTCGGCGACGACAGGACGAAGCGCGTGATCGCGACCGTCGGCGCGGAGCAGGAGTATTTTTTGATCGACAAGCGTGCGTTCAACCGAAGGAAGGACCTCGTCTACACGGGCCGCACGCTGTTCGGCGCGCCGCCGGCCAAGGGGCAGGAGCTTTCGGACCAGTATTACGCCGCGACGCCGGACCGCGTGATCCGGTTCATGCACGAGCTGAACGACGCTTTGTGGCGCATGGGCGTGCCGTGCAAGACCGAACACAACGAGGTCGCGCCGTCGCAGTACGAGCTTGCGCCGGTGTTCGTTTCCTGTAACCTCGCGGTCGATCACAACCAGATCGTGATGGAGATGATGCGCCGCGTCGCGGATAGAAACGGCATGACCTGCCTGCTGCATGAAAAGCCGTTTTCCAACATCAACGGCTCCGGCAAGCACAATAACTGGTCGCTGTCGACCGACGGCGGCAGGAACCTGCTCAAACCCGGTAAGGACGAGGCGTCGAACCGGGAGTTCTTCACGTTCCTCGTCGCGACGGTCGCGGCCGTGGACGAATACGCCGACATGCTGCGCTACAGCTGCTCGTCGATCGGCAACGAGCACAGGCTCGGCGGGCACGAGGCGCCGACGCCGATCATATCGGTGTTCCTCGGCGGCAAGCTGTCCTCGGAGCTCGACGCTCTGGCCGAGGGGCTCGGCGTCGTGCCGCACAAGAAGGAGGAGATGCAGCTCGGCGTCTCCACGATGGCGGCGTTCCGCAAGGACGACACCGACAGGAACCGCACGTCGCCTTTTGCGTTCACCGGCAACAAGTTTGAGTTCCGCATGGTCGGCTCGAGCCAGTCGCTCGGCATGCCGAACACCGTGCTGAACACGATCGTGGCCGAGGAGCTAACGTGCATTGCGGACGCGCTCGAGAAAGAGACGGACCCGGCCGCCGCCTGGCGGAAGGTGATCGTCGGCCTGTATAAAAAACATGCGCGCGTGGTCTTCAACGGCAACAACTACGATCCGGCGTGGGCGGCGGAGGCCAAGCGCCGCGGCCTGCCGAACATCGAGAGCACCGTCGACGCGATCAACGTCGCCGCCGAGAAGCGCGTGCACGACGTGTTCAAAAAACATGGCGTCATGACGGATTCCGAGATCGCCGCGCGCCGCGAGATCGCGCTTAAAAACTACGCCACCGCGGGCCGCATCGAAGCGACGACGATGCTCAAGATGACCAAGCAGTCGCTCCTGCCCGCCGCCGCGCGATACAGCGGCGAGCTCGTCGACATCGTATCGAAGTCCCAGGGCTGCGGCCTGGCCGCGCCCGCGCAGTCCGCCATGCTGCGCGACCTCAACCGCGCGCTCAACGACGCGCGGCTGGCAAGCAACGCGCTCGAGACCGCGCTCGGGAACATGCCCGAGGACGAGAACGCGTACGAGCTCGCCGAGTCGCTGCGCGGCACCGTGCAGCCGCGCATGGAGCGGCTCCGCGAAGCCGTCGACAGGCTCGAATGTATCGTGGACAAAAAATACTGGCCGCTGCCGTCGTACGGCGAGATGCTGTTCCGCATCGCCGACTGAGTAGGGACTCGGAGAAGACGCGCAGGGGCGTTTGCCCCTGCACCCTACCAAGGGCCGAAGGCCCTTGGAACCCAAGGAACCGGACACGTTGCTTGGTATTCAGCCCATTATTGGGTTCCCAAAGGGACGTGTCTCTTTGGTTCTTTGGAAACCCTGCGATTAAGAGCAGCCATTACGGCTGCTCTTTTATTTGGTTTAAGGGGCGTTGGCTCTCATCAAGAACGCTGTTTGTCGGAGAGTACTGAATCGAGCAACTGCTCGTTGGGTTTCCAAAGGGCCTTCGGCCCTTTGGCGGGGGTGGGAGGGCGGCGCCCCCGCCGTATCCCTTCCGTTCCCCTTTTCCCCCTGTCACACATTCCCAAAAGATTGTATATTGTATATTGACAGCATAATACCCCTATGGTATCATGCAAAAAATAGCGCGGGAGGGGCCGGATGCCCCGGATTCCGCGGCGCGGAAAAAGCGCTGTTTGATTTCAATTAGGTCCCAGCGGCACGTCCTTGAGGCCGCCCCAACCGGCGGTTTTAAGGATATTTTTATCAAAGCGCGCTGGACCGGAAGGAGAAACGGCATGGAGAACCTTTTCATTTCCGACGTAACGCTGCGCCAGGAACAGAAGCGGGCGGAGGCCGCGCTTAGCTTCCGCGAGAAGCTGGAGATCGCGCGCGCGCTGGACCGACTGCGATTGCGCGGCGTTGAGCTGCCGGCAATACGGAATGAGAAGGCCGACGTGCTTTTGATCAAGTCCATCGCGTCCGCGGTAAAGGACAGCCGATTGGTGCTGCCGGTCGCGCTGAGCGCCGAGGGCGTGGAGACGGCCTACGGCGCGGTCCGCGGCGCGGCGCACCCGTGCCTGCAGGTATCGGTGCCGACGTCGACGACGCAGATGGAGTATATCTGCCATAAGAAGCCGGACCAGATGCTGGAGCTGATCGCCGAGCTGGTTTCCGCGGCCAAAAAGCTTGGCGCGGAGGTCGAGTTTGCGGCGGAGGACGCCACGCGCAGCGAGAAGGAGTTCCTGTACCGCGCGCTGGATACGGCAGCCCGGTCCGGCGCGGACATCGTGACGCTGTGCGACGCGTCGGACGGCATGCTGCCGGACGAGTTCGGCCGGTTTGTAGCGGACGTTTTTGCCAGCGTCCCCGCGCTTTCGGGTAAGCTCGTCGGCGTGCAGTGCACGGACGCGCTGCGCCTGGCGGCGGCGTGCTCGCTCGCGGCGGCCAAGGCGGGTGCGCGGCTGATCAAGACCGCGGCCGGCGACGAGGGGCTGCTCTCGCTTGAGACGATCGCGGGCATCCTGCGCGCACGGGGCATGGACATGGGCTTTTCGACGGACATCGCCGTCACGGAACTGACGCGGACGGCGGGGCAGGTCCGGCGGCTGGCCGACGTCAAGCGCGGCGCGCCAGCGATCGAAAAGGCCGGTATGCCGCTAAAGGCGGACGCCGGGCTGCGGCTTTCGCACATCAGCGCGCTGCCGGAGGTCGCGGCGGCCGTAGAGAAGCTCGGCTACGAGCTCTCGGAGGAGGACGTGGGCAAGGTCTACGACGCGTTTACCCGCATTGCGGAGAAAAAGGACGTGGGCGAGAAGGAGCTTGACGCGATCATGGCGAGCGCCGCTTTGCAGGTGATGCCGACGTACACGCTCGAGAGCTATGTCATCAACAGCGGCAATGTGATCACCGCCACGGCGCACATGAAATTACTGCGCCAGGGGAAAACGCTGCAGGGCTTTGGCTTGGGCGACGGCCCGATCGACGCGGCGTTCCTCGCGATCGAGCAGTGCGTCGGCCACCACTACGAGCTCGACGACTTCCAGATCCAGTCCGTAACGGAGGGGCGCGAGGCGATGGGCCACGCGCTGATCCGGCTGCGCGAGGGAGGAAAGCTGTTTTCTGGCAACGGCATCTCGACCGACATCATCGGCGCGAGCATCCACGCCTATCTCAACGCGCTCAACAAGATCGTCTATGAGGAGGGCGGGCGCGCATGAAGCTGTCGTTTTCCACGCGCGGCTGGAAGGGCTGCCATTGGGAGGACTTTCTCGCGGCGGCCAAGTCGACCGGCTTTTCCGGCATCGAGCTGCACGGCGTGATCCATACGCCGTGGACGCAGGCCGGCGGCCCGTTCGACCGGGCCAACGCCCAGCGGACGGTGCGCCGCATGTTCGACGAAGGGCTAAGGCTGACCTGCATCGACTCGGTCTGCGACATCTCGCGCGCGGAGGCGGCGGACGAAGCGGAGCTCGCCGCCTGCGTACGGCTGGCGCACGATTTCTCGATCCCCTACGTGCGCGTGCGCGCGTCCGACGCGCAGGGCCCGGGGCTTGCCGCGGCCGAGGACTGCATTGCGCGCGCGCTGCCCTATGCCGAGGAAAAAAACGTCACGCTGCTCGTCGAGACCGTGGGCGCGTTCTCCGACACGGCGAAGCTGAGGGACTTCCTCATGCGCTTTTCGAGCGATTCGCTCGCCGCGCTCTGGGACCTGCACCACCCGTATTTCGACCACGGCGAAGCGCCTGAGACGAGCATCCAGAACCTCGGCGCGTACGTTCGGCACGTGCACGTCAAGGACTCCGCAACCGAGAACGGCAAGCGCGCCTACTGCCTGCCGGGCGAGGGCGCGCTGCCCATGACGGAGCTGATGACCGCGCTGGCCTCGATCAACTACGACGGCTTCATCTCGCTCGAATGGGACCCGCGCTGGATGCCGGAGCTCGACGACATCGAGAGCGTGCTGGCGCACTTTGGCAACTATATGCAGCGCTTCGGCACGCCCGCGCGCAATAGGCCCCACCTGTACAAAAACAAGGCCGGCACGGGCACCTTCGTCTGGCGCAAGGACATCCTGATCGACTCGACGTTCTCGCGCGTGCTCGACCGAATGGCGGAGGAGTACCCGGACCAGTACGCGTTCAAGTACACGACGCTGGACTACACGCGCACGTACGCGGAGTTTCGGGAGGACGTCAACGCCTGCTGCCGCGCGCTGCT
>CAZKGE010000146.1:0-5799 GCA_964552065.1 uncultured Oscillospiraceae bacterium
CCTCTACGATTTCTTTATCGTCGAAATGGTACTTCGTACCGTTGATCTCCTGGTAGTTCTCGTGGCCCTTGCCCGCCACGAGCACGATGTCGTGCGGCTTTGCCTCCGTCATCGCGCGGCGGATGGCTTCCCTGCGGCTTTCGATCACCACGTACCTGGTCGCGGTCTTCTTCACGCCCTCCTCGACCGACTGGATGATCTCCATCGGGTCCTCGCTCCTTGGGTTGTCGCTCGTGATCACCGCAAAGTCGGAGTACCGGCCCGCCACCTCGCCCATGATCGGGCGCTTGGCGCGGTCCCGGTCGCCGCCGCAGCCGAACACGCAGAGAACGCGCGCCTTGGCAAACTCCCTGATCGTCTTGAGCACGTTTTCGAGCGCGTCCGGCGTGTGCGCGTAGTCGACAAATATCGAGAACGGCCTATTCGTGCGCACGGGCTCCAACCGCCCCGAGACGCTCGTCAGCATCTCGAGCCCCTCCTTGACCTGCGGGAGCTTGATGCCGATGGACAGCGCCATGCCGACCGCGCCCATCGCGTTGAACGCCGAAAACAGCCCCGGTATCGGCAGCCGCATCAAAACCTCGCCCTCGGGCGTACGCAAGTCAAACTGCACGCCGGAGGGCGTAATGTCGATATCGCTGGCGGAGATGTCCGCGCGTTCCCGGACGGCGAACGTCAGAATCGGGATATTGAGGCCCTCCATAATGCGCGGCGCGTACGGATCGTCGACGTTGACGACGGCCTTCTTGGCGTTTAAGAATAGGATGCGCTTACTGTTCACATAATTGTCAAACGTTTTATGGTAATCCAGGTGATCCTGTGTCAAATTGGTAAACAGCGCCACGTCGTATTTGATGCCGTGCACGCGGTATTGGTCGAGCGAGTGGCTGGACACCTCCATCACCACGAGGTCGCATCTTGCGTCGGCCATCGCGCGCAGGATGCGGAACAGGTCGACCGACTCCGGCGTGGTCCGCTCCGTCGAGAGGCTTTCGTTGCCGATCATGTTGCGGATCGTGCCGATGATGCCGACCTTCCTGCCCGCGTTTTCGGCGATCGATTTAACCATGTAGGTCGTGGTCGTCTTGCCGTTCGTGCCCGTCACGCCGAGCATCTGCATCTCGCGCTGCGGATATCCGTAGAACGCCGCCGCCATCTCGGCCATGGCCTTTCTGGCGTTTTTGACCACGATCTGCGGCGCGTCGACGGGCAGCTCCCGCTCGACGAGCAGCGCCACCGCGCCGTCCCGGACAGCGCCCTCGGCAAAGTCGTGCCCGTCGAACAGCTGTCCCACGATGCAGCAGTACAGGCTCCCGGGCTTTACTTTGCGCGAATCGTAGTCGATGGACAGCACGTCCGGGTCTTTGTCCGTATAGCGCACGCCACACGCCATGGCAAGCTCGGATAACAGCATGCGTTTCCCTCCCAAATTGATGCGTCCCTCGGCGGCAAAAGCGCGTTCCCGGCGCGTTCCCATCCGCGCCCGCGCGTTCCGCCGCGTATGTTTGTCAGTTGATCACCGGCGCCGTGCCGACGTCGTCGTTCGTGCCGGGCGTCGTCGGCTCGTTGCCGCCGGGCGTCGTCGACTCCGGCGGGGCGTCGTCCTTGGTGGGCTCACGGAAGAACGTCACGAACACCTCGGTGCCCGGCTCGACCTCCGTGCCCGCCTCGATGCTCTGCGAGTCGATCTGGCCGACGCAGGCGGTCCTGTCAAAGTTGATCGTAAGCCCCAGCTTGGCCAGCACGTCGTACGCGTCCTGCCGGCGCTTGTCGAGAAGGTCCGGCACCTTGACCATCTCCTTGTACACGCCCTCGTCGTTGAACGTCGTCATCGTCGTAAACAGCACGACGATCGTGTTCCTGGGCACCGTCTCGCCCGCGGCGGGAATCTGCGTAGTGACCTGGGCCTCCTCCTCGCTCTTGGTCAGCGTCACGGTAAAGCCCTCGCCGGTCAGCGCCGCCACCGCTTCCTTGCCGGTCATGCCGACGACGTTGGGCACCTCTTTCGTGTCGTTCTGCGCGTCCGGCAGCAGCTCGTAATACTGCACGAGGTCCGTAAACACCTTCTTGACGAACGGCGCGGCCACGGTGCTGCCGTAGACCACGGGCAGCTGCGGCTCGTCGACCGTGATCAGGCAAAGAAGCTGCGGATTGTCCGTGGGCAGAAAGCCGATGAACGACGCGATCAGCCGCGTGCGCGACGCCGTGCCGTCCTCCTCGTATTTCTGCGCCGTGCCGGTCTTGCCGCCGACCTTGTAGCCCGCCATCTTGGCGTTGCTGCCGGAGCCGTGGTCCACGACGCTCTGCAGAATCTGCCGCACCTTGGCGCTGGTCTCCTCGCTGATCACGCGGCGGATCGGCGTGGGCTCGTGCGCTTCGATCACCGTCGAGCCGTCGGCCGCGGTCACCGAGCTGACCACGTACGGCTGGCACAGGATGCCGCCGTTGACCGCGGCGCAGGCTGCGGAGGCGATCTGGATGCCCGTGACCGACAGCGTCTGCCCGAACGCGATGCGCGCCAGGTCCGACGGGCGGATGTACTTTCTGTGAACGACCTCGCCGGTATCCTCGCTCGGGATGCCGCACTCGGTCGATTCGTCGAGGCCGAACGCGTAGATATAGTCGTACAGCGTATCCACGCCCATCATGTCGGCCATCTGCATAAACGCGCAGTTGCAGGAGTTCTCGACGGCCTCCGTCAGCGTCTGCGTGCCGTGCTTTTTATTGTTCGCGCAATGGATCTTCTCGAGGCCGTATTCGCGGTATCCGTTGCACGTAAACGTCGTGTCCATCGTGACCGCGCCGGAGTCGAGCGCGGCGGCGAGCGTGATGACCTTGAAGATCGATCCCGGCTCGAACGTGTCCGTCGCGATGCGGCTCCTCGACATCGCCATAAGGCCCGTTACATCGTCGCGCGGCGGGTTGTTGAGGTCGAAGCTCGGGTAGGTCGCCTCGGCCAGGATCTCGCCCGTCTGCGGGTTCATGATGATACCGGAGGCGGTCGCGGCGCGGTTGACCTGCTGACACTCCTCCAGCGCCTTTTCCAGGTACGACTGCGTGACCGAGTCGACCGTGAGCGTCACGTCGTAGCCGTCGACCGGCTCGATGTACTGCTCCTTGCCGTTGGGCAAGGGGTTGTTCTTGCGGTCCGTCTCCGTCACGAGCAGGCCGTTTTGGCCGGCCAGGTATTCGTTGAGGTCCGCCTCGAGGCCCGTCTGGCCCTCGCTGTCGACGCCCGTAAAGCCCACAAGCTGCGCGAACAGCTGGCCGAACGGGTAGTACCGCTTCGTGTCGGTCGTAAAGCTCACGCCCGACCCAAACTGCAGCGCCGTGATCTCGGCCACGGTCTTGGCGTCCACCTTGCGCTTGAGCTGCACCTGCTGGCGCTTCGTGTTGGACACGCGCTCGAGCACGTAGTCGTAGTCGAGGTCCAATATGTCCGACAGCTCGATGGCCACGCGCGTGCGCTCCTGCTCGTCGATCCACTGCGGGTTGACCAGCACGCGGTACGACGTGCCGCTCTGCGCCAGCACCAGCCCCTCGCGGTCTAATAGCCTGCCGCGCTGCGCGGTCAGCTGCGTGCGCCGCGTCCACTGCGTCAGCGCCTTCTCCTGCAGCTCAGGGCCTTTGAAGATCATGACCTGCACGAGCCGCAGCGCGAGCACAAGAAACAGAATCGCGAAAACGATCATCATCGTGACCAGCTTCCGCTTCAGCTTCGGGACCGGTGCTGCCATGCCTACTCCTCGCTTTTGCGCAAAGCCATAGCCCGCGCGTTAATTTTCGGCCGGCGGTTCCGTTGGCGTGTTCGTGTCGCCGTCTGCCGGCGCCTGCGTGTTCGCGTTCGGATCCGCGGTCGGGGTCGCGTTGTCCGGTGCGGCCGGGACGCCCGTAATCGGGACCGTGCTGCCCGACTGCACGTACTGCGACTTCGAGGGGTACTGCATGTTATGGTCCTTGGCCCATTGCTGGGCCTGATCGATCGTGACGGCGCACTCGATGGCGGCTTCGAGGGCGTTGATGTTGAGCTTGGTCTCCTCGATCTCGGTGTTCAGCGCGTTGATGTCCGCATACGCGCGCGTGATGCGTTCATACCCGGTCAGAACAAACAGGATCATCCCCGCGAATATGAACGAGCACACGATCAGCATAAACCGCGCGAACGGCTTGACCTCGTGCTGCGGCCGCCGCGCCGCCTCTTGTTCAGGCTGTTCCTGCTTTTCCGGCGCGGCGAACCGTTCGTCCTCCGTCGCCGGACGGTACGAGCGCTTCTCCCCGTGCGTCGGCGCGTAAAGCCTGGTTGCGGGCCTGCCGCCGCGCTTCGGCTCGTTGTCGAACTGGAACTCCATGCAATCCCCTCATATACTTATGTCGTTATATGCGTTGGATTGCACGCATTTTTGCCGAGGCCGCGCGCGGGTTCCTTTCCAGTTCCTCCGCGCTGGCAACAACCGGCTTCTTCGTCAATATTCTCGCCGTGGGCGTCTTGCCGCAGATGCAGACAGGCGCGGACGGCGGGCACGTGCAGGGATGTTCGTATGAACGAAACGCCTGCTTGACGATGCGGTCCTCCAACGAGTGAAACATAATTATACACAAGATCCCGCCCGTTTGCAATAAGTCCCGGGCGTCGTCGACCGCCTGCCGCAATCCGGCAAGCTCGCCGTTGACCTCGATGCGGATGGCCTGAAACGTCCTCCGCGCGGGATGCTGCGGCTCGTTCCGAAACTTTGCGGGGATCGCCTCCTTAATAATTTGCGCAAGCCGCGCCGTGGAATTGATCGCACTTGTTTTCCTTGCCGCCACAATTCTTCCCGCGATCCGCCCGGCGAAGCGCTCCTCGCCGTATTCGCGCAGAATTTTAGCCAACCTCTCCTCCGGATAGCCGTTCACCACGTCGAACGCGGAAACGGCGCTCAGGCGGTCCATGCGCATGTCGAGCGGCGCGTCCAGGTGGTACGAAAAACCGCGCTCGGGCGTGTCGAGCTGATAGCTGGACACGCCGAGGTCGAGCAAAATGCCGTCCGCCTTCTCCACGCCGAGCGAAAGCAGGATCTCCTTCATATTGAAAAAGTTTCCGTGCACGGCGGTAAACCGGTCCGCAAACGGCATAAGCCGCGCCGTTGCCGCAACTAGCGCCTCCCTGTCGCGGTCGATGCCGATATAGCGGCCGCCCGCGGGCAAACGCTCGATCAGCGCCTCCGCGTGACCGCCGAAACCCAGCGTTCCGTCTATAAAAACGCCGCCCCGCTCGGGGGCGAGCGTTGCGACAACCTCGCGAAGAAGGACCGGTATGTGCGGCGCGTTCATATGCCGATCTGCGCCAGGTGCGCGAGCGCCGCGTCGTATTCGGCCGCCGTCAGCTCCGTGTGGCGTTTAAAGTCCGCGGGATTCCAGATCTCGACGCGGTTGCCCACGCCGACGAGCATCGCGTCCTTAGTAAGGTTCGCGTACGTTCGCAATGACTGCGGAATCAGAATCCGCCCCTGCTTGTCCGTTTCGCAGGCCGCGGCCGTCGCATACAGCCTCCTCTTGACCGCCTGGCCCGCCAGGTCCGTCAGCGGCAGCGCCGCGAGCTTTTCCGAGAACGCATCCCACTCCTGCTGCGACATGCCAAACAGGCAGCAAACGCCCTTCGCGCCTAAAATCCCCTCGGTGATAACGATCAGTTCGCCGACTGATTCCCTCCATTTGGCGGGTATGAACACGCGGCCCTTCGCATCGAACGAATGATCATAGGTCCCCATCAACATGCCGCTGCCACCCCTTCCCGCTCGAGTGCCCATATGCCGCAAACTA
>CAZKGE010000147.1:0-5579 GCA_964552065.1 uncultured Oscillospiraceae bacterium
TCCGGCGCACCGGGGACGGCATCCTTGAGCAACTTTTCCCGGACGAAGGCTACCAATCCATCGAGCTGGCCGCGCCCGTTTCGCTGCCGTATACGTATTCGTATGAATACGATCTGGACATTCCGCTCTTTGAGAGCCACCGCGCGCGGAACATGAAGGCGCTGGAACAGGCGGAGGACTACGACGCGCGCAAGATGCTGCAATCCGGCATATTCGCCATCGACATGAAGCTGAGGGAACCGCATATCAAAGGCAGCTTCCGCGCGTCGGTGCTAAGACTGGGCGATCTGGAAATCTGCTGCGTCCCCGGGGAGATGTTCGCTCGTTTTGGGATGCAGGTCAAGGCCGCGAGCCGTGCGCAGCTGCCGATTCTCTGGGGCTACGTGGACGACTACGGCGGCTACATGTCGGACGAGTCCGAATACGGCGTCACCTACGAGAGCCTGATGTCACCGCTCCCCAAGGGTGGCGCGGAGGCGATCACCGCAGAGCTTTGCGAGCTGGTCGCGGACTGAGCACGGCGGGGGCAAAACAATTGCCGTTGTCAACGGGTTGCTGTTTAAGGCCGGAACGGCGCTGTTAAGGGCGGGTAGTATTTTGCCCTGGCAGGTTGGAGTGATGCCGCTTGGCCGGCGGCTTGTCTGCGGGGCGATTGAACGCATCGGTTGGCGGACTTTTTCGCTGTCCTGCATCCTGCTTTTACGGCAAAACCGAGTATGGGGGGTATTTCTGTGGCGTTTGTAGCGGACAAGTGTCCGGCGTGCGGCGTCGAGATCCAGCTGGACGATACAAGGGAAACAGGCTTTTGCCAGTACTGCGGGACCAAGATACTGCGCGAAGAAGCGATGTCCATCGAGATCGTCGTTGGAGGTTCGTCGACGCTTGAAACAAAGCTCAAGAATGCCGAAGCCTACATCAAGATGCGCGAATATAAAAAGGCCAAGGCCACATACGACGAGATCACCGAGGAGTATGTGAGCGATTACCGCGCGTGGTGGGGGCTTGCCAAACTGGACTGCGGGGAGAGTTTTTATGGCGACAGCATCGAGGGCTGCTGCATCGATCGCATTGAATATACCGTGGGGTATCAAAACGCCATGCTGGTGGCCGATGACGCCGAGAAAGAGCGCGTCGAAAAGGAGTACGCCCCTTATAAAGCGCGCGTGGCAAAAGCAAGAGAGAACGTGGACGCAACTATCAAGAGAATTGCCGCCGGCGAATATGCGCTGATCAATCATGCGGTCTCTGCGGTTTTTACTTCGGGCGGGTTTGAAATCTATGACGGGAATCTGTATTATTGGGATGAGTATGCTAGTCTAGGCACATGCGCATTGCTGTTCAAAAAGGTGGAGTCGATCGGCCAGGACGGCGCGATGCGGCTGGACGACGAGAACGATCTTATCAGCGAATGTAAGATCGATTATGTCGACGACAAGCGCCTGATGTTATCAAAAATCTCCAAATACGCGGAAGACACAGACTCCCCGAATCTATTGTATAAGTTTGTTATTGATCACAAAATACTGCCGTCCAGACCGGAAAGAATCCGGCGGCTTTCACCGTCTGCCAAAACGCCTGATCCCGGCATCAACAGATCAAGCGGGGGCTGTTACATCGCCACGGCCGTATACGGCTCCTATGACGCGCCGCAGGTGATGGCGCTGCGCCGGTACAGGGACCGGGTGCTTATGCGGTCCCGCCTGGGCCGCCTGTTCATTCAGTTCTATTATAAGCTCAGCCCGTCCGTAGCCGACAGATTGCGGCATGTGGGACGGGCGAATCGGGCTGTGCGCGCGGTACTGGACCGATGGGTCCGGCACTTGGAGGCCAAAAGCCAAGGGAAGGACGGCGTGTGAAAATCAGTTTTCGCAGGGCCTTTTTTAAAAAAACGTCCGCCAATCGATGCGTGTCGTCCACATCAGCATCTGCATATTCCATGAATCCACGCGTGGGGGACATACAATGAGACGAATTCTGACGGCGGCCATATGCGCGGCTTTGCTGTTCTGCGCCGTCGCCGCGGCGGCGCGCGCCGATCTGCGCCGTCCGGCACGGGAGGGGGCGGTGGACGGTATAGGCGGCGAAAGCCCGCCGCCGGCGGCCACTTCGTTCGCATCCATCCCTACATTGACGCCCGTGTTCGGTCCCACGCACACGTCCACACCCGGCTCCGCTTCCGGCCCTGCGGCTTCGCCCGCACCCGATCCCACGCATACGCTCGCGCCCAGCTCCGCGTCTTCATCCGCATCCACACCCGCATTCGGCCCCGCGTCTTCGTCCACGCCCGCCCCCGCGCCCGGCACCACATCCACGCCGATTCCGCGCGTGGACGCGCAGTGGTACATCGACCGGGACGAGCAACTCCGCGCGCTCCTGAAGCGGAACGGCTCGTTTCAAAGCCAGGAAGAGATCGACTTGGCGATCGAAAAGATGTATATCGATCCGGAAAAGCCCATGGCTGCGCTTACGTTTGACGACGGCCCCGTGACCGGCGTTACGGACGCCATATTGGATATTCTGGAGGAGTACAATGTTCGCGCCACGTTTTTTATCGTCGGCTGCCGGCTGAAAAAACCCGAGGCGGTGCAGATCGTCCGGCGGGCGATCTCGCTCGGCTGCGAAATCGGGAACCATACCTGGGCGCACGAAAACCTCACGCAGCAAAACAGCCGGCAAAAATCCGACGCGATCAAAAAGACGAACAAAATCGTGTTCGACAGCACGGGCTATGTCATGCGTTCGCTCCGGCCGCCCGGCGGGTATTACGACTGGGAAGTGAGCTATCTGGCGGGAAGAAACGGCATGGCGGTCGTCAAATGGGCGCAGAGCGGGAACGTATACGAACAGGAGCCCGAAAAGATCGCGCAAAACGTGCAAAAGCAGCTTATCAACGGCCGGGAGCTGTATGCGGGGGACATTATCCTCCTGCACGATACGCAGCAACACATGGTCGAAGCCGTTCGAATCATTGTCCCGCAGCTGCTGGAAGAGGGCTATCAGCTTGTGACGGCCTGGGAGTTGATCAATTGCTCGCAGGACGGGTTTGTGGCCGGTAAAACCTATCATCACCAATAAGCGCGCCTCCGCGAGGCCGCTTCGGCCCGTCGGCCGGTTGCCGGAGTGCTTTTTCACAGCCGGAACAGCGCAGCCGGCCCGCGCAGCTGGGTGGACTGGCGGCTCCGGTTTTCGGGAACCTCGGCGTGTCTGCGGTGGGCGGGAACAGCAAATGATCAGCTTTACCGCCGGACCCCACGACCCGCGCACAACTGATTTACGAGGTCTCCGTCCGTCCGCGAATCGCTCATCATTCATGCGGGCGGTGATACTGCTACTGCCAGGCTTTGCCGTCGGACCCCCGCAGCCTCGCGCACAATCGACGAAAGAGGTCTTCGCCCGCTGATCGTTCATGTGGGCGGCAATACTGCTTGGCTCGCTGCCGGACCCCGCGGCCCGCGCACATAGGGAACCTCGGCGTGTCTGCGGCGGGCGGGAACAGCAACGACCTGGCTTTACCGCCGGACCCCACGACCCGCGCACAACTGATTTACGAGGTCTCCGTCCGCTGATCGTTCATGCGGGCGGCAATACTGCCTGCCCGCGGATCCCGACGCAACGGGCCGCGCAGCCGCGTCAATGCACGTTGTCTACGTCCGTGTCCTCGTAGCCCATGAATTCGCGGGCGGCGATACGTTTTTCGTCGCGCTCGCGCTCGACCATGTCCGAGAGCATCTCCTTAAACTGGCGCGCCTTCTTGATGCGTACAATATCGATCTCGTTCGTGGACCTGTCCGCGGTGCATAAATGCACCGTGCCCAGGCCCCAGATGCGCTGGTGCAGCGGCCGCCGCAGGGAAATGTCGAGTATCCGGTACAGGCGGACCTCCTCCTCCTTGCGACTGAACAATCCGGTATCGATGATCAGCTTCTCCTCCGTCAGGGAGTAGCGCGTGAACGTCCAGGGTAAGCCGAATATGATGCGTTTGCGGTCCTTCCAGACAACGTTCGCCATATATTCCCTCCATAATATGTAATAAGCGCATTGTATCATATCGACGGAGCAATGTATAGATTCGCCGGTTCCGCCCTGCGGCCATGTCGCGCGGCGCGCCGGATTTTCCTTGTATTTCCTCCTGTTCTATCGTATAATGCATTCAATAATATGCCCGGCTGTGACGCCGTCACAACATGGGACACAAATCGAAAGAAAGCGCCCGGCGGCGCGGCGGGGGATCGGCTCCGCGCGGCCGGATCGGGCGGAGCCGTTGCAGCATGCATAAATCGTCCAGGACCATCCGCACCATCCTTTTGCTCGCGCTGCTGTGCGCGCTGCTGTTCGGCGGAAAAACACTGTTCGGCGGCCCGGGAGCGTCCCCGGACGCGGGCCCGACGTCCGCCCTGTCCGTAACGGACGCGCCGGCGGATACAGCCGCGCTCGCCGCGGCGCAGAGCGGCTCGGCGGACGCGACACCCGGCCCGACCGCCGCGCCGGAGGTTGAGGAGGCCGCGCGGCAGGACGCCATTTCGGAGGACGGCGAATACACCGCGCCCGAGGACGTGGCCGCGTATATCCATGAGTACGGACGCCTGCCTGGGAACTTCGTCACAAAGTCGGAAGCCATGGATCTAGGCTGGGTCAGCAGCGAAGGCAACCTGTGGGACGTCGCCTACGGCAAGAGCATCGGCGGGGACGTGTTCGGCAACCGCGAGGGCCGGCTGCCGGCCGCGGCGGGCCGCGTATGGCATGAATGCGACGTCAACTACAGCGGGGGCTTTCGCGGCGGCGAGCGCGTCGTGTACGCGAGCGACGGGTTGATCTACTACACGGACGACCACTACGAAACCTTCGAGCAGCTGTATTGAAAGGCGGGCAAGCTTCTGTGAACCGTTCGGACAACACGCGCATGACGCGCGAATACGAGAGATTCCTAAAGAAGCGCATGAAGGCGATGGACCGCGAAAACGAGCCCCGGCGCGTGAAATTGAGCGGCCGGCTGATGTGGTCGCAGCGTGCCGCGCACCGGTATATCGCGCTAAAACTCCGCTTTCCGAAGTACTACGGCGGCAATCTCGACGCGCTGTACGACCTGCTGAGCACCGAGAGCGGCCCCGTCGAAATCGTCATTTTGCATGCGGACAGGCTGCGCGCGCGCCTCGGGGAATATGGCCAGAAGCTGCTGGACGTGTTTTCCGACGCCACAAAGACAAACGCCGCGCTGACCGTGATTCTGGTTCCTTAACGCGCCGGCGGAATCTGCCAAAACCGCTTGAATCGCCGGGGTTGATATAGTAAAATAATGCATAAGTAATAATAGGATTCATTTAGTTGGGAAGGGAGATTGGAATCATGGAAGGGAAAAAGACTCCGAAGGAACGGAAGATCGTAAACGTGCACAAGGACGGGGCCCAGGCCAAGGAACCGGTCAAGACCAGCGTGAAGAAGGCGGCCGAGGACACCGCCGCCGAGACGGCGGCGCGGCCCGAGGCGGCCGAAAAGACGCCGAAGGCGCGGGCGACCACGCTGCGCGTCATCGCGGTGCTGCTCTGGCTCCTGGCGATCGGCTGCGAGGTGCTCGTCATCAC
>CAZKGE010000148.1:0-4759 GCA_964552065.1 uncultured Oscillospiraceae bacterium
CGCACCCCCGACGATGACTTTGACATTGCCACCGACGCCCGCATAGGATTGCAAGGCACGGACCATGAACTGGCCGACAGCCTCAAGTCCACCGTCGCCGATGATGTTGCCTTCGAAGTGCTGATGGACGGTGATGTTCACCGACTGCACTGATGTCGACGAGCCAGCGCCGCCGCCAGCGTAGGATGCGCCGTTGGCACCGCCTTGCTCAACGAGGGTGCCGTAGTCAATTTCTGCCATGTGACCAGCGTTGAGCGATCGGTACTCGTAGGTTTTCATGTGGACGCCGAGCCAGCCGAGCAGGAAGTTGACGGCGATGGCGATACCGACGCCGAGCAGCGCCGCAACGTCCACCTCACGATCAAGAAGGTCGGCGAGGACTACGAGCGCATGAAGTTCAACACGGCCATCGCGAGCATGATGTCGCTCGTCAACGCCTTCTATGCCAAGGGGCGCGTAAGCCGCGGCGAGCTGCAAACGCTGCTGCTGCTGCTTTCGCCCGTGGCCCCGCACATCTCTGAGGAGATGAACGAGCTGCTCGGCTTCGCGCCGCTCTGCTCCGCTTCCTGGCCGGTCTATGACGAAGGCGCGCTCGCCGCCGAGCAAGTGGAGTATGGCGTGCAGGTCAACGGCAAGGTGCGCGCGCGCGTGCTGCTCGACGCGGCGCTTTCCGCGGACGAGGTCGAAAAGGCCGCGCTCGCCGCCGCCGAACTGCAGCCCTTCCTCGCGGGCAAGACCGTGCGCAAGGTGATCGTCGTGCGCAATATCGTCAACATCGTCGTTTCGTAAACGCGCAAATAACGCGGCGGCGGCGCGGGTTGAACCCGCGCCGCCGTTTGCCGTTAAACCGGGTTTTTATCCGGTAACTGTTCTTGCCTTTCGCTTCGCGGCGCGCCGCCCCTGGCGAACGCGCGGCGAGGGCGCAGTTTTTCATGATCTTGCAGATTTTGTGGAGCGCCAAGACGGCGCGGGTCAAACCCGCGCCGCCATTGTGTTTTGGGGAACGTGGAAAGGATGAAGCGCCGCCTACAGGAACAAGTGTGTAACGTACTGGTCGACGAGGATCGCCGCGCCGAGCAGCGCCGTATAGATCGCAAAGCCCCAAAGCTTCTTTTTCTTGATCGCGAGCAGCATAAAGCGGATGGCAAAATACCCGGTCATGCCCGCAACGAGCATCGCGGCGACGATGCACGTCCAGTGGATATCCGGCAGGCCCTGCTCGAGTACGTCCACGCTTTCAAGCACCAGCCCGCCGAGGATCGCGGGAATCGAAAGCAAGAACGAAAAATCCGCCGCGGCCTTACGCGACAGCCCCGCAAAGAGCGCGCCGGAGATCGTGCTGCCCGAGCGGGAAACGCCCGGCAGCACCCCCACGCCCTGCATGCCGCCGATGATCAGCGCGTCGGTAAGCCGCATCTCCCTGAGTTTGCGGCCCTTTCCGGCTTTCGGGGATATAAAATCGCTCGCGAGCAGCAATGCCGCCGTCAGCAAAAAGCAGTAACCAAGGTATGTTCCCTGCCCGGCCGCCTCGTAAAACGTTGAAAACGGCGGCACCTTCTTAAACAGCAGCGCGGCGGCCACCGTCGGCAGCGTCGCGACGATCAACAGCCCCACCGTCCGGTTAATCGGGCGCAGAATCAGGCGCTTGAGCGTATCCCAATAGACGACGCAAACCGCGACGAGCGTCGCAACGTGCAGGAGAATCGTAAAAAACGCGGCGCCTTCCGTAATGCCGAACAGCTTCCCAAGCAGCATCAAATGCCCGCTGCTGCTCACCGGCAGGAACTCGCATAGCCCCTGCACAAGGCCGAGCAGCATCGCAACCCAGATGGTCATAGCATACCCCTTGAACTTTTCTAGTTGTTTCATCATACACGGATTTGGGCAGGAATACAATAGAACATGGGACAACCGCGCCAGCGCCGCGCGCCGACGCGGCCGCCCTTTCCTCGCCATGTTATGCGCCGGCGCGCCCGGCGAGAACGCGGCCGCTCCCAGAACGGAAGGAGAAGCAACCCGCCATGCTGCAAATTGAATTCATTCCGCTCAAGACGCCGGACGGCATCACCTGCGGGCACGCGCGCGTACGCGACGGCGCGGTGGACGTACATCTGCGCGCGGCCGTGCGCGGACAGGCGGTGGTGCTCACCGACGCCGGGCTCGTCGGCGGCGACGCGCGCGCGCACATCCGCGCAAACGGGCGCGTACGGGCGGTCGCCCTGGAAGAGCAGGGCGCCTTGCGCTGCTGCGGCTTTGCGCGAAACGAAACCCTGACGCCGGACGACCTGCGCCGCAGGCTCCTCGCGCTCTCGCGCGCCGCGCCAAACGCAAGCCTCCGGTCTATGGGCAACGCCCCCCCGGCCCTCGCGGACGACGGCGGCCCCTACGACGAAGGGCTTGCCGCGATGCAGGCGCTGCGGCGGCTTAACGCGGAAACCGCGCCGGCGGTCGCACCCCCGCGGCAGGCGCGCGCGGGCGAGGCTTTCCTGCATCAAAGCGCGGAGGACGCGCCTTACGTGCCGATTCCCCGCGTACAAACGCCGCCTCCCGAAGCCGCCGCCCGGGCGAGCGCTCCGGCCGATGCCGCCCCGCCCAAAGCTTCCGTTATGGCTCCAATCGAGGCTCCACGCGAGGCTCCGATCAAGGCTCCGATCGAGGCTCCGTGCGAGGCCCCGCCCGAGGCTCCGCTCGAGGCTCCGACCGAGACCCCGCTCGAGGTTCCGATCAAGGTTTCGCCGAAGACGCCGACCCCCGCGCCGCCCGCCGCGTCAGCCGAGCCGGATCGTCTGGTTCCGGCAAGCGATACCGCCTCGTTCGAGGCGCTGTGCGCGCGCTACGACGCGCTCGCCGCCGACATACGGCGCGTCTCCCCCGCCTACAGCCCGTCCGCCCCTCCCGAGGCGTCCTTCCCCGCCGAAGCGCGGCAAACCCGTGTGATCCGCACGCCGATTCAGAACCCGTTTCCGCATATCTTCCCGAACGCGCGCTTCTACCGCGAGGAGGGCGCGGAGGCGGAGACGCTGCTCGGCACCTGGCAGCGCGGCAACGAACGCATGCGCATCACCGCCGTGCTCGGCGACTACACGCCCCAGCCGCCCGAACACCTCGAGGGCTTTACGCGCTACATCCGCTCGCGCAGCGGCGGCTACTGGGTGCGCGTGGACTGAGGTTTGCGCACGGGTATGCATTGGACGAAGCCAACAGGGGCGGGCGCGTTTGCGCCCGCCCCTGCTGATGTTCGCATTCGGCTTTACCGCAGGGTTTCAAAACGGCGGCGTCCGCCCTTCGTTAAATATCCCCGCGCAGCGCGTAGACGCAGATGCCCACGCACTCGCGCATAAAGTTGTTGAGCCGCAGGTACCATACGTCCCCGGCGGCGATGCCTGCCGCGTCGACGCCCTGCGCCGCGGCCACGCGCCCCGCGCGGTAGACGTGGAAGTTTGTGGTCACAAACGCCACGCGCGCGCCGGCGCCGACGGTCTTACCGATAATCTCGCCGGCGTAGCGGAAGTTCTCCTTCGTGTTGGTGGCCCGCTCCTCGAGGTAGACACGGCTTTCGGCGACGCCGCGCTCGAGCATGTATTTCTTCATCGCCGAGGCCTCGGTCACGGTTTCGCCGGGGCCCTGCCCGCCCGAGACGACGCAGACGGCCTCCGGGTGCGCCTCGAGGTAGGCGATGGCCGTGTTGAGCCGGTTTTCGAGCACCCAGGTCACCTTGTCGCCATGCACGGCGGCGCCGAGCACGATCACCGCGTCCGCCTCGGCATGCCTGCCCTGGTTGACGGCGCGCAGCATCAGCGTCCCGCACACGAGGAATATCACGCCCGCGGCGGCATAGCAGCCGACGATCATCCATTTGAGAACGCGGAGAAAACCCTGGTCCATCCGCGGCAAAACGATCGCGACAAACACGAGCGGCACGCCGAAGAACGCCGGCAAAATCACGCCGAGGTTAAAATTAGACAGCGTGGAGATGATGAGCGTCTCGACGATCAGCACGACGCCGAGGATAAACAAAAACTCCCGCCACGCGCCGATCGCGTGGCCGCGCCTGCGCAGGATATGGAATCCAACCAGCTGCGCGATGATCAGCAGCGCAAACACCCCAAGGATGTAAAGCCGCCATCTTGTATACATCGATCCTTCCTCCTTTCGTCCCGCCCCGGCAAATCCACCCCGGACGGGGCTTACAAGGGCGCGGTCCCCCGGCGGAAAACGCCGTGTTCGGCCGCCTTAGCCCAGCACGTGCCTGAGGTATTGGCCGGTGTAGCTGCCCTCAACCAGGGCGACCTCCTCCGGCGTGCCGCTTGCCACCACCATGCCGCCCGCGTCGCCGCCCTCGGGGCCGAGGTCGATGACGTAGTCCGCGCATTTGATCACGTCGAGGTTGTGCTCGATGACCAGCACCGTGCTGCCGCCCTCGACGAGCCGCTGCAGGATCTCAAGCAGGCGCTTGACGTCGTCGACGTGCAAACCGGTGGTCGGCTCGTCGAGCACATAGAGCGTGCGGCCCGTATCGCGGCGGGAAAGCTCGGTGGCGAGCTTGACGCGCTGCGCCTCGCCGCCCGAGAGCTGCGTGCTCGGCTGGCCAAGCTTGACGTAGCCAAGGCCCACGTCGTAGAGCGTCTGCAGCTTGCGCGCAAGCTTCGGCAGCGGCGCAAAGAAGCGCAATGCCTCCTCGATCGTCATGTCGAGCACGTTATAGATGCTTTTGCCCTTGTAGCGAACCTCGAGCGTCTCGCGGTTGTAGCGCTTGCCG
>CAZKGE010000148.1:4769-5577 GCA_964552065.1 uncultured Oscillospiraceae bacterium
TCACAGGGCACGTAGACATCCGGCAGGAAGTGCATCTCGATCTTGATGATGCCGTCGCCCGAGCAGGCCTCGCAGCGCCCGCCCTTGACGTTGAAGCTGAAGCGCCCGTTGCCGTAGCCGCGCATACGCGCTTCGGGCGTCTCGGCGAACACCGCGCGGATCAGGTCGAACAGCCCGCAGTAGGTGGCGGGGTTCGAGCGCGGCGTGCGGCCGATGGGGCTTTGGTCGATGTCGATGATCTTGTCGAGCGCGGACACGCCCTCGATGGCGTCGTGCTCGCCCGGGCGCGTGTGCGCGCGGTTGAGGTCGCGCAGCAGCGACTTTTGGATGATCTCCTTAACGAGGCTCGACTTGCCGCTGCCGGATACGCCGGTGACGCAGACGAATTTGCCGAGCGGCACGGTTACGTCGATGTTTTTGAGGTTGTTCGCGCGCGCGCCGCGCACGGTGAGAAACTTTCCGTTTCCCGCGCGCCGCTCGTCCGGCACGGGCACGCGCATGCGGCCGCTGAGGTAGGCGCCCGTGATCGAGCGTTCGCTTGCCTCGATGTCCGCGGGCGTGCCGACGGCAACGACCTCGCCGCCGTGTTCGCCCGCGCCGGGGCCGATGTCCACAACCCAGTCGGCGCTGCGGATGGTCTCCTCGTCGTGTTCGACGACGACGAGCGTATTGCCGAGGTCGCGCAGGGTTTTGAGCGTCTTAAGCAATCGTGCGTTGTCGCGCTGGTGCAGGCCGATGCTCGGCTCGTCGAGGATGTAGAGCACGCCCATGAGCCCGCTGCCGATCTGCGTCGCCAGCCGAATGCGCT
>CAZKGE010000149.1:0-5514 GCA_964552065.1 uncultured Oscillospiraceae bacterium
TAAGGCAGCCGCCGGCGGGACCGCCGATCTGCACGGCCTTGAACTTCTTGCCGTTCGGGATGCCGCCGCCGATGTCGAACAGGATCTCGCGCAGCGTCGTGCCCATCGGGATCTCGACGAGGCCCGTGTTGACGATCTTGCCGCCGAGCGCGAACACCTTGGTGCCCTTGCTCTTCTCGGTGCCCATCGAAGCAAACCACTCCGGCCCCCGGACGATGATCTGCGGGATGTTGGCGAGCGTCTCGACGTTGTTGATGATCGTGGGATAGCCGAACAGGCCCTTGTTGGCCGGGAACGGCGGCTTGTTCTTGGGCTCGCCGCGGTTGCCCTCGATGCTGGTTAGAAGCGCCGTCTCCTCGCCGCAGACGAACGCGCCCGCGCCGAGACGGATCTCGATGTCGAAGTCGAAGCCGCTACCAAATATGTTCTTGCCGAGCAGACCGTATTCGCGCGCCTGGCGGATGGCGATCTCGAGCCGCTTTACCGCGATCGGGTACTCCGCGCGGACGTAGATGTAGCCCTGGTGCGCGCCGATGGCGTAGCCCGCGATGGCCATGGCCTCGAGCACGGCGTGCGGGTCGCCCTCGAGCACGGAGCGGTCCATGAACGCGCCGGGGTCGCCCTCGTCGGCGTTGCAGACGACGTACTTCGTGTCGTTTGCGTTCTTGGCCGCAAACTCCCACTTCAGCCCCGTCGGGAAGCCCGCGCCGCCGCGGCCGCGCAGGCCGGATTTCTTCATTAGCTCGATGACCTCCTGCGGGGTCATCTCGGTGAGCGCCTTGCCGAGCGCGAGATAGCCGTCGACGGCGATGTACTCGTCGATCAGCTCCGGGTTGATCACGCCGCAGTTCCGAAGCGCGACGCGCAGCTGCGTCTTGTAAAAGCCGGTGTCGGACAGCGACGTGACCTCGTGCGCGGCCATGCCGTCCGCGGGCTCGCGGTAGATCAGGCGGTCGACGGGACGGCCCTTGAGCAGATGCTCCTCGACGATCTCGGGGACGTCCGCCTCGGTCACGCGGCTGTAGAACGTGCCCTCCGGATATACGATCATAATCGGGCCGAGCGCGCACAGGCCGAAACAGCCGGTCTGGACGACCTTGATCTCGTCGGCGAGGCCCTTCTTCTCGATCTCCTTTTCCATGAGCTTGTGGATGGCCGGGCTGCCCGACGACGTGCACCCCGTGCCGCCGCAGATCAATACGTGTGAACGAATCATGTGTTACCTCCCGTCAGTTGTTGCCGATGGCGTACTCGAGGACGGGCTTGCCGCCCTTGATGTGCTCCGTGACGATGCGCCGGGCCTTCTCGGCGGTCATCTTGATGTAGGTGACCTTCTCCTTGTCGCCCTCGAACACCTCCACGATCGGCTCGAGGCGGCAGGCGCCGATGCAGCCGGTCTGCGTGACGGTCGCCTTTTCGGAAAGCCCCTGCTTCTCGATCTCCTCGACCAGCGCGTTCAGCACGGGCCGCGCGCCCGCGGCGATGCCGCAGGTAGCCATGCCGACCACGATGCGGATGCCGTTCTCGCCCTTGCGCAGGGACACCTTGCCCTGCATCCTTTCGCGGATCGCCGCGAGTTCTTCCAATGACTTCATTCCCTCGTACTTTCCTTTCCGTGTGTTTTTTTAAACTTTCCGGCGTCTCCGCCGTTTTCTACGCATCGAACGGTTCGTTCCAGTATTCGCGCACCCAGGCGAGCACCTCGGGGCTGGATATCGGAACCTCGTCGCCAAGCATCGCGCGCATCTCGTCCGTGTCGACGCATTTTTCGCCTAACGTCGTGCGGCGGACGAAGCGCCAGCTCATGTTACCGTGGCCCTGCAAAAGCGTCACGATCGTTTCCGCAAGGTCGCCGAGCGGCTCGCAGTCCACGTGGCCGGTCAAAAACGTGGCCTTTACGGCCGTGCCGTGATCGTCCGGATGCTCCGGCGCGTGCCGCGACTCGATTTCAAGTCCGCCCCCGGCCTGCTCGGCCGCGAGCTTGAGCAGCGGCAGCCCCATGCCGACGGGCCGCGTCGTGCGCGTGGTCGTAAACGGGTCCGTCACGCGCGCTAAAAACTCTCTCGTCATGCCCCGGCCGTCGTCCTCGACCGTCAGTGTGCGGACGCCGTCCCGTTCCTCGACGGTCACGGTCACGCGCGTTGCGCCCGCGGACACGGAGTTCTCCGCAATGTCGAGAATGTTGAGCGAAAGCTCCTTCATGCCGGCACCCCCGCGTTGAGAAGCGCGATCAGCGCGCGGCGGACGCCGCCGTCGTCGCCCTTCTCGGCGTCGAGCGTGAGAAAATGCTCCGCCTCGGACAAATCCGCGAGCGTGTGCGCGTCCGACGAGAACAGGACGCGCCTGCCGGCAAGCGGCACGCTTTCCATCAGCTGCGGCAGCGCCGCGCAGTACCGCACCTCGACCGCCGGAAACGCCGGGCTTTCGGGCAGCGCGCCGAGCACGGCTAAAATGCCGTTGGCCTCGCGGTCGATGTGCGCGGGCACCGCCGCGCCGCCCGCTGCTATCACCAGCGCCGCCGCCTCCTCGAGCGGGATGTCGGCCGCGTTGACAAGCAAAAACTCCTCCTCGCCGACGATCCCGTCGTTCTCGTCGACGTACAGCTGCCTGCCGAACACCGCGGGCTTGTTGCGGATCTTCGGGCGGCGGCCGCGCACGATTTTTTCAAACGCGAGCGCCGATTCCAGCGTCGGGAACAGGCACAGCAGGTGGATGTCCTCCGCGGTCGTCATCTCCATGCCGGGGACCGGCGTCACGCCGTACCGCTTGCAAGCCGCAAAGAACGCCGCGCAGTTCCCGCAGGAATTGTGATCGGTCAGCGCCACGATGTCGAGGCCGATCAGGCTCGCAAGGCCCGCGATGGAGTTCGGCGTGCTCTCGTCGTCCGCGCAGGGGGACAAACACGAGTGCACGTGCAGGTCGTAGGAAAACGCCCGGCTCATAGCAGCGCGCGCACCCGCGCGCACAGCTCGAACGTCGAAAGCGGGCTCGAAAACACGTTGACGCCGCGCGATTTGGCCTGTGCGGCCGCGTCGGGGTCGAGCGTGACGCCCTCCGCCAATATCACGCAGGACACGTCGGCAAGCTGCGCGACCGCCACGACGTTGACGTTGCTCATGATCGTGATCCACACGGCATTCTGCTCGGCGCGGCCCATGACCCAGCTTAGAAGGTCGCCCGCGTAGCCGCCGGTCACCTCCCTGGCCTCGTCGGACACGGCGACGGCGATCAATTCGAGCGCGTCCATAAGCGCCTTGACCGTCATACGCCGTTCCCTTCCGGCCCGCCCGCGCCGTCTCCGGCGGGGCCGTCCGCGGGTTTCTCCATAGGCCCGCCCGCGCCGTCGTTAGCGGGCTTGCCGCAGTATTCCTGAATCTTCTCGCGCATGTGCACGATGCACTCGTCGATCGAGCGCTCGCCGCGCACGACGTCCTCTGCAAACGCGCGGCACGTCGGCGCGCCGCACGAGCCGCAGTCCAGCGCGGGGAGCTGCTCCGTCATCGCCTCGATGTCCGACATCATGCGCATGGCCTCGCCGCGGTCCTCGTTGAGCTGCTGCACGGGCCGGTAGATCAGCTCGGAGCTGAACTGCATGTTTTCGGGCACGTAGTCCGGCGCATTCGAGTCGTCCTTGGGCAGGCGGTTCTGCGACACGGGCAGGTAGCGCCGAAGCACCTGCAGCCGCACGCGCGCGATATACGGGTTCTCGACCGTCGCCACGCCGCCGACGCAGCCGCCGTGGCAGGCGTTGAGCTCGACAAACTCCAGCATCGGGAAATGCCCCGTCTCGATCTCGTCCAGCACGCGGATCACGTTCTCGATGCCGTCCGCGGCAAGGTACCGGTCGTTCATCAAAGCGCTCGATTCGCCGCTCGTGCTCGCCCAGCTCATGCCGATCATGCCGGACTGCGTCGACACGGCGGGGGTTTCGATCTTCCCCATCTGCGCGCGCAGCAGAAAATAGATCTCGGACATGGAGAGCACGTAGTCCACGTTGCTCCTGGCGTTTAAAAAGCCGTTCTTGACATAGCTGGCCTTGGCGGGGCACGGCGAGATGAACACGACCGCGATGTCCCCGTCGGCAAGCTCGGGGTGCTTTTTCTTGGCTTCCTCGCGCGCCATGCGGCCCGCGACTTCCAGCGGCGGCAAAAGCGGCATGACGTGCTCGCACAAAAGCGGGAAGCGGATGCTGATGAGCCGCACGATCACCGGGCAGGCGGAGTTGATCACAGGGCGCTTGACCTCGGGGCTCGCCATGTACCTGCGCGTGTACTCCGACACAAGCTCCGCCGCGCGCGCCACCTCGAACACCTCGTCAAAGCCGATGTCGAGCAATCCCTGCAAAATGTAGTCCACGTCGTCGCAGCCCTCGAACTGGCCGTACAGCGACGGCGCGGGCAAAGCGATCTTATACTTCTCGCGGATGGACTCAAACTTGTCGAACGTGGCCTTCTTGGCCTTGTACGGGCAGACGCGGATGCACTCGCCGCAGTCGATGCAGAGCACGGAATTGATCACCGCGTGCCCGTCCCGGACGCGGATGGCCTCCGTGGGGCAGCGTTTCAGGCAGTTCGTGCAGCCCTTGCACTTCTCAATGTCGAGCGAAACCGAATGCTTGTACGGCTCCATGCTTTTCCTCCGGACGGGCCCGTCGCTTGACCGCGGGCGGCCGTCGTTTCTGGAAAGGGGCGCGTCGGCCGGCAGGCGCGTTTTCTTCAGCCCCGGCCCCGTTCGTCCGCCGCATAAAGCGCGCGGGCCCGCCACGTTCGGGGGAGCGCGCCCCGGTAAAAGCGCGCGCTTCTTATATCTGCTGCGGCACGTTGACGCGCATCCGCACGCGCGTCCCCCTGCCGACCTCCGATTCAATCTCCATCTCGTCGCTGTACCTGCGCATGTTGGGCAGCCCCATGCCTGCGCCGAACCCCAGCGCGCGAATGTTGTCCGGCGCCGTGGAATAGCCCTCCTGCATAGCCAGCGCGATGTCCGGTATGCCGGGGCCGTCGTCCTCGAGCACGATCTCGATGCAGCCCTTCCCGATGCACACGTCCGCGCGCCCCCCGCGCGCATGGACGACCATGTTGATCTCGCCCTCGTACATCGCGATGGCCACCTTGCGGATGGTCTCGGCGTCGAAGCCGAGCTGACGCAGCTTTTTTTTCATTTGCACCGACGCTTCGCCGGCGGAGGTGAAGTTCTCGCCGTCCACGTCGAAATGAAACCGCAGCGCGTCGTCCATCACTCGTCCTCGCGGCAGCCCAGCTTGCTCTTATATAGCTTGCCGCAGGCCTCGTACATGCGCTCGCCGGTCGCGAGCAGCACGATGCGGTTATCCTCCGCAAGCTCGATCATCTCGGGCGTGGGGCGCTTGCTGCGCACGAACACGACGCAGCGCATGTCCATCATCATCGCCGTGCGGATCACCTGCGCGTTGACGAGCCCCGTTAAAAGCACCGCCTGGTCCTTGACAAACGCGAGCACGTCGCTCATCATGTCGCTCCCGCAGGCCATGTGCAC
>CAZKGE010000150.1:0-5464 GCA_964552065.1 uncultured Oscillospiraceae bacterium
GCGCTCTGACCAGCTGAGCTATAACCCCGTTCGCAAGTATTATTATACATGCGACCGCAAAAAAATCAAGTCCATTTTTTATCCAGCCGTGCGTCCGTGCCGCACTTTGGCCAGCGCGCGCCGAAAAATCGCGTCTATTCGCCAGAGAATCGAGAGTAAAACGACGCCGAGCGTAAGCGCGGTCAGCTGCGTCTGCGTCCCGATTGTGAACGCAAAGCGCCCGAACATGCAGGCTTCCTCGAGCGCGAGGCAGGCGCCGTAAAACACCGGCGCGAGCAGCACGAGCAGCATCTGGCTCTTTGCGTCCTGCATCAAAAAAAACGCGCAAAACAAAGCCGGCGCGGCGACGATCAGCGCGGGCGTTTTGGCGTCGTACGCATACCGCAGCGCCAGAAACGCGACAAGGCCCGAAAATACGGAAAACAGCACGGCTATGAGCCGCTCATTCCTGTGGGTCAAAGCAACCGCGACCGCGACGGCAAGCAAAAACAGTGCGCCATAATTGACCTTGAGGCAGGCAAGCAGCGTGCTCTCAAGCTGCGACGCAAACAGGAAGAACAGGCTGCCCGCCGCGAGGTATCCTCTATGTATATTCAGCCGGTTGCAGCACCTTTCGGCGTTGCCGGTACACAGCAGTATACATGCGGCAAGCGGCAGCATCGCAAATAGTTGCAAAATAAACACATCCTAACGCTCGTTAGGATGTGCAGGCACATAAACTGTCATGCGAAAAGCTCGCGGCCGGCAAAGGTTGCCACGATGCTGCGGTCGTCGCCTAGGTACAGCAGCCGCTCGAAACGCTCCGCGACGGAGAGCGCCCGTTTCGATTGCGGCAGGGCGGAATCGTCGAGCACGATCGCGTGAAACTCGTCGCCCGCGGCAAAGCCGTCGCCGAAACCAAAATACTTTGCGCCGGCCGTGGCGCCGAGATAGTACGCCTCGGCGACCGTCAGCGCGGCGACCGTATCGCCGGACTCCATGCGCTTTGCGTTCGAGGTACGTATGGCGGACGTGATCACCTGCGGCATGGGAAGCAGCGCGCCGCCCGCGATGTCCGAGCCGAGCACGACCGAAAGGCCGCGGTCGAGCATCTCGCGGATCGGTGCAAAGCCGCTGCAGATGTTGATGTTCGAATCCGGGCAGTGTACGACGACGGCGCCGCTGTTCCGGATGGCGAGCTGCTCCCGCTCGTCGGAATGCACGCAGTGCGCAAGCAGCGTGCCGCGCTTCAGCAGCCCGTATTGGTCGTAGGTCTCCCAATATTGATCGCAGTCCGGATGCAGTTCCTTCACCCAACGAATCTCGCGCAGACTCTCCGAAAGATGCGTCTGCACGGGCAGGTCGCGCTCGTTTGCAAGACGGCCGAGCCAGGAGAGCAGCTCGTCGGTACAGGACGGCGTGAACCTCGGCGTGAGGATCGGCTTGATCCGCGAAAACCGGCGGCACTCGTCGAGCCAGAGCAGCGTTTCGCTTTTGGACTCCTCGGTCGACTCGGAAAGATAGTCCGGGCTGTTGCGGTCCATGCTGACCTTGCCGACGAGGCCGAGAAGGCCCGCCCGCTCAAGCTCCTCCATCAGCACGATCGTGGAGGCGCGGTGCAGCGACGAAAACATTGAAAAGCGCGTCGTGCCGTGCCGGATTAAATCCTTTGCCAGCGCGCGGTAAACTTCGCGCGCATAGTCGGCGTCGGCAAACTGCGACTCCGTCCTGAACGTGTACGCGTTGAGCCATTCGAGCAGCGGCAGATCCATGCCCATGCCGAGCATCACGTACTGCGGCGCGTGCAGGTGCATGTCGCAGAACGACTGCACGATGAGCTTGTCGCCGTAATCCGTGACGGGAATGGCGGCGTACCGCTCAGGCAGCTCTTTAAAAAGACCGCGGATGACGCCGTCCTCGAGCACGATATACCCGTGCTCCGTGATGTCGTACGCGCCGAACACCGGCACATGTAAAATGTTTCCTTTCAATGCGGACAGCATGAAAAGCACCTCATCTCTTTGTGTCAATATCGGCCAGTTCGTTCCCGCTTGCCGCCTCGACCAGCAGCAGCGCCTCCGGATGCTTTGCGACGACCTGCCCGCCGCCGGTGTCGCCGGAGACGGACATCAGCTCCGCGTAGTATGCGGCGGGAAATATAACGGGATTCCCGCGCCTGCCGCCGAACGAGAGCGCGACGATGCGGTCCGGGTTTTGCGTAAATGTCTGTATGAGCTTTTCGAGCGTCGCACTTGTAACGTACGGCTGGTCGCACACGCCGAACAGCACGCCGTCCGTGCGCGCGCCGGAGAGCAGCAGCACGCGCATGCCGATGCGCACGCTCGAGCCGATGCCGCGCGACGGGTCGCGGTTGGCCGCAACGCGAAAACCGCATTGCTCCGCCTTTTCCCACAGCGCCGCAAACGACGGCTGCGTGACGAGCACGCGGACGGCGTACTCCATCCTGCCGTGCAGTTCGAGCGCATAGAACGCCATGGGCTTGCCGCCAAGCTCGTACATAAGCTTGTTTTCGCCAAAGCGCACCGAATTGCCCGCGCCGAGCAGGATGCAGCCGAGGTTCATGCGCGCGGCCTGCCGGAGGGCTTGCGGAACACGAACCGGCCCGCGCCCACGATCTTGAGCTGCCCGTTCGCGACCACGCGATGTCCGCCGAGCAGCACGTCGCAAACGGCGCCCTTGACGGCGATGCCCTCGAACGGCGAGTTGTCGCAGTTGTGCGCGTTCGTGCGGTGCGAGATCACGCTTTTTGCGCGCGGGTCGAACACGGCGATGTCCGCGTCGGCGCCCACGCGGACCTCGCCCTTTTGCGGATACATGCCGAACAGCTTTGCGGCGTTTTGAGAGAGCTGCTCTGCCATCTGATTGAGCGTAATATGTCCGGCCCGCACCGCGTACGTGTAGACGAGCTGCGCACGGTTCCGCACGCCCGCGCCGCCGTTCGGTACCTTCGAAAAATCGCCGCCGCCCAGCGCCTTCTGCGCCATCGTGAACGAGCAGTGATCCGTGCCGACAAAATCGATCTCGCCCTTCCCCATCGCGCCAAGCAGCGCGGCGCTGTCCGCGGCTTTCCGCAGCGGCGGCGACATAATGAACTTCTCCGCGTCCGCGTCCAGGTACCGCTCGTCCGTCAGCACAAGGTACTGCGGACAGGTCTCGAGATATACCTCCTGACCGCGTTCACGCGCGCGCAGCGCCTCGGCCAAGCCTTGCTCCGTGGACAGGTGTACGACCCACACCGGCGCGTCCGCGAGGCGAGCGATACGCATGAGCCGCGCAACGGCCTCCGCCTCCACGTCCGCGGGGCGTGAGACCGGGTGCGCGGCGGGACTGACGAAGCCCGCGGCCTTGCACTCCGCGATGCGGGCCTGCAAAACGTCGTAGTTCTCGCAGTGCACGCCGATGATGCAGTCCTTTGCCGCCGCAAGCTTGAGCGCGCGGTAGATGCAGCCGTCGTCGACGCGCATGGCGTCGTAGACCATGTACATCTTAAACGACGTGACGCCCGCGGCGATCATCGCATCCATCTCCGCGGCGCGTGCGTCGTTCCATTCGGACACGGCCATGTGGAAGCCGTAGTTGCACGACGCGCCCCGCGCCTTTTTGTGCCACTTCTCCAGCGCGTCCTGCATCGTCATGCCGCGGTCCTGCGTCGCAAAGTCGAGCACGGTGGTCGTGCCGCCGAGTATGGCGGCCTTTGACCCTGTGTCGAAGTTGTCCGCGGTCACGGTCACGCCCAGGTCGAGATCGAAGTGCGTGTGCGTATCGATAAACCCTGGAAATACATAGCAGCCGGCGGCGTTGATCGTTTCGTCGGCGCGCTCGTCGATATTGGGCTCCACGCGCGCAATGACGCCGTCCTCGGCCAGCACGTCCGCGAGAAAAGAGCGGCCTGCGTTGACGATGGTGCCGCCGCGGATCAAAGTTTTCATGATAAGCCTGCTCTCCCGATTATTTCTGCTTAAAATATTAGCATAACCGCCGCACAAATGACAATACGGCGATAAATCCGCGTGATAGCCGCCGGCGGATATATAATGATGGAAAGGGTTTTCATAAAAGTCCGGATATGCTATAGTAACGGGAAAGAAGGTGAACCCGGATGGAAAAAGCCAGGCGTCGGGCGACAATTCTCAGCGCCGCCAACCGCGACGCCGCTATCGTAATCAAAAATGCGAATATCGTCAATGTGTTTACCGAAGAAATCCATACGGGTGACGTCGCAATCCGCGACGGCATTATTTTAGGCGTCGGCTCCTATTTTGGCAAAACGGAGATCGACGCGCACGGCGCGTTTTTAACGCCCGGCCTCATCGACGCGCACGTGCATATCGAATCCTCCATGGCCCATCCGTCGCGCTTTGCCAACACGGTGCTTGAAAAGGGTACGACGTCCATCGTCGCGGACGCGCATGAGATCGCAAACGTCTGCGGTACCGACGGCATCCAATATATGCTCGACCAGACGGAATGGCTGCCGCTCTCCGTATTCATGATGATCCCCTCGTGCGTGCCCGCCACGGCGTTTGAGACGGGCGGCGCGAAGCTGACCGCCAAGGACATGGAACAGTTTAAGGCGCATCCGCGCGTGCTGGGCCTTGGCGAGGTGATGGACTACAACGCCGTGATCCATGGGGACGGCGAGATGCTCGACAAGATCGAGCTGTTCCGCGACCGGCCTATCGACGGCCACGCGCCGCTATTGACCGGCGACGCGCTCAACGCCTACTGCGTCGCGGGCCCGCACACCGACCACGAGTGCTCCAGCTACGAGGAGGTCCTCGAAAAGCTCCGCGCCGGCATGCGCATCCATCTGCGGCTGGGCTCCGCCTCGCGCGGCATCGAAGAGGTCATGCGAAAAATCGCCGAACACGGGCTGCCGACGCGGCGCATGATGTTCTGCACGGACGACAAGCACCTCGAGGACATCCGCGGCGAAGGGCACATCAACTATATTCTGCGGCGCGCCGTAAAAAACGGCATCTCCCCCATGCACGCGGTGCAGATGGGCACGATCAACGCGGCCAACACCTACGGCCTGCGCGGTTACGGCGCGATCGCGCCGGGCTACCGCGCGGACCTCGTGCTGTTCGACAGCCTGACGGACTTCAATCCATCGCTCGTCATGACCGGCGGGCAGGTGTTCTCCCCCGACCTCGAGCTGCCGATCAAGCCCGACCCGAAGATCTACAACAGCGTGCACCTTGCGCCGCGAAAGCCGCGCTTCCTCGACCTCCCCGTCCGCGGAAAGCTGCCGGTGCTCTGCCTGCGCGAAAACGAGCTGATCACCGACGCGCTGACGACGGACGTCCCCGCTGAAAACGGCCTGTTTGCCGCCGGGAACGGCTTTGTCAAGATCGCCGTGCTGGAGCGGCACCACGCGTCCGGCCGCGTCGGCATCGGCGTGATGAAGGGGCTGCCGATCAAAAACGGCGCGATCGCGACGACTGTCGGCCACGACTCGCAT
>CAZKGE010000151.1:0-5339 GCA_964552065.1 uncultured Oscillospiraceae bacterium
GCTGTCGAATGTGCTGTTTTTAGCCAGATCGTTCATAATACCCGCTGATTTTATCATAAGCCGGGCGCGCGTTCAATCCATATGCTATAATGGTGAAAATCGACAAGACCCGGTCCGGAAAGGGGAACACTATGGGCAGGATGCGACTACTGGAGGCCGCAAACGGCGCGCAGTTCGAGGGCTTTTGCATGGTCAAGAGCGTCGCGGTGCGCCAGAACATCAAGGGCAGCGACTATCTCGACCTCGTGCTCGCCGACGCGGGCGGCGAGGCCGCCGCCAAGCTCTGGGATTACCGCGTGGAGGAGCACGGCGCGTTCGACGCCGACGACATCGTCAAGGTGCGCGGCTCGATCAATATCTGGAAGGACGCCGAGCAGCTCAAGATCGACAAGATCCGCCACACGGCGCCTTCCGACGAGGTGGACCTTGCCGCGATCATCCCGTGCGCGCCGGCGGACCCGGCCGAGCTGTACGACGAACTGTACCGCGCGGCCGAGGGCTTTGATAATACGGACTTAAAGCGCCTCGTGCAGTACGAGCTCAAGGAAAACCGCGAGAAACTGCTGTTCTTCCCCGCCGCGGTCAAGCTGCACCACGCCACGCGCGGGGGCTTATTGCACCACGTCGCGTCGATGCTTCGGCTCGCGGACGCCGTCTGCGACGCGTACCCCGCGCTCGACCGCGACCTTGTGTACACGGGCGTGATATTGCACGACATCGGCAAGCTCCGCGAGCTCGCCACCGGCGACCTCGGCCTGGCTTCCGCGTACACGGCCGAGGGCTTGCTGCTTGGCCACATCAGCCTCGGCGTATCGGACGTTTCCGCGGCCTGCGAGCTGCTGGGCATCCCACGCTGCACCGCGATGCTCGTCGAGCACATGCTGCTCTCGCACCACGGCCAGCCCGAGTTCGGCAGCCCGCGCTACCCGATGTTTCCCGAGGCGGAGGTGCTTTCCGAGCTCGACCTGCTCGACAGCCGGCTTTTCGGCATGTTCGCCGCGCTCGAGAACGTGCAGGAAGGCGCGTTTACCGAGCGGCAGTGGGCGCTCGACAACCGCCAGCTGTTCCGCATTCCCAAAGAGTCCGATAAAAACGAGGCGTAACGCATGGACGAACCGCTCCGCAACCCCGCTCCCCTGCCCGCCCCCGCGCCGGACGCGGGAATGAAGCACCCGCGCCGCAGGGCGTTTTTTGCCGGGCTCGGCTACTTCGGCATATTCCTGCTCATGCAGGTCGTCGTCGCCGGGCAGATCGCGATCGTGCTGTCGGTCCATACGATGCTGTCCGTGGGGCTAAATGACTACGCCGCTCTCTACGACGCACTGACGCAGGCCGTGCAAAATAACGCCGCGCTGATTACGGGCGTCTGCGACGGTGTGGCGCTTCTGACCGTGTTCTTCCTGCTGCGCGCCAAAAAGCGGCCGTTTTTTGCCGCGTGCGGCCTCGCGCGCCTTGCGCCAAAGACGCTGTTCGTGCTGATCCCGCTCGGCGTTGCGGCAAACCTTCTCGTGTCGCTCGTGCTGTCGCTATTGCCGCCGGACGTGCTCGCGGGGTACAGCCAGTCTGCCGAGTACGTCGCGGGCGCCGTAAACCTGCCGTCGCTTTTGATCGTCGCGGTGTTCGCGCCGTTCGTCGAGGAGGTCTTCTTCCGCGGGCTGATCTATGCGCGCTTCCGAGAAGCGATGCCCCGATGGCCGGCGATATTGCTGCAGGCCGCGTTGTTCGGCGTCATGCACGGCCATCCCGTATGGATCGCGTACGCGTTCGGCCTCGGCGTGCTGCTCGCGCTTTTGCGCGACCGCTACAAAACGCTGCTCGCGCCCGTGACGCTGCACATCGCGTTCAACGCGTCGAGCTATCTCCTTCTCGCGCTTTCCGACCTCTCCGCAATCGCGCTGCTGATTGCCGCGGCGCTGCTCCTTGCCGCCACCGTGCTCGGGCTGCGGACGGAAAAACGCGGCGGCGCGGCGTAACGCTTGACAGGAGCGCGCGCATACGATAGGATACCGGTAATTCTCTTTGCACTGCACACCACCCCCGGGAACGCTCCCGGGCGCGCGATCTACAGTACAAACTGAGCAGGCGATGCACCCGGGTTTTCCCGGGTCATGGGGCCGGGCCGCCAAAGGGGTGCGGCAGCGGACGATTGATTGTTTGATCAAACCGCCCGCGGGACAGTGCGTTGTACCGCGGGCGGTTTTTTATCCCTCCGCGGGCAGACTGACCGATCACGGAGCGGGTGCCTGTGCCTGGAGCGAAAACGCTTCGACGAGGAGGGCATTTCCCATGACCGATCCGGCCGCTTTGGGCTTATCCGGCGAACAGGCCGCCGAACGCCAGAAACAATACGGCAAGAACGAGCTCGTCCAACAAAAAAAACCGAGGTTTTTCATCACGGTCCTGCGCATCCTCGCGGAGCCCATGTTTTTGCTGCTGCTTGTCGCCGCGACGATCTATTTTCTGCTCGGCTCGCCACGCGACGGCGCGATCATGCTCGTGTTCGTCGTCGGCATTATCGCCATCGACGTGCTGCAGGAGTGGAAAACCGACCGCACGCTCGCCGCGCTTGCCGAGCTTGCCGCGCCGCAGGTGGCGGTGTTCCGCGACGGGCGCGAGCGGCAGATCGCGGCCGCCGACCTCGTGCCGGGCGACGTGATGCTCGTGCGCGAGGGGACGCGGCTCCCCGCGGACGGCGAGATCCTTTCCTGTAACGACCTGCTCGTCGACGAGTCGACGCTGACCGGCGAGGCCGAGGGACAGCGCAAGGTCCCGGCCGGAAACGGCGCGCCCGCCCGCGGGCCGTGGCGCGCCGACTACTGCTACGCCGGCACGCTCGTGCTGATGGGCTCGGCGGTCGTATGCGTCGACAAAATCGGCAAGAGCACGGAGTACGGCCGCATCGGCGCCGCCGTCGCCGAGGCAAAGCCGCCCGAGACGCCGCTTGCCAGGCAGACGCGCGCGCTCGTGCGCGCGTGCGCGCTCATCGCCGCGGCGCTGTTCCTGTTCGTCGGCGCGGTCACGTGGAACAACATCCCGGACCACGCGCCCGCCGAGCGGCTGATCGAGAGCGTGCTCGCGGGCGTGACGCTCGCCATGGCGATGATCCCGGAGGAGTTCCCGGTGATACTGACCGTGTTCCTCTCGCTCGGCGCGTGGCGGCTCGCAAAAAAACACTCGCTCGTGCGCAATCTGCCGTCCGTCGAAACGCTCGGCGCCGTCTCCGTGCTCTGTGTCGACAAGACCGGCACGATCACCGAAAACCACATGGCCGTCGCCGCGCTGTGGGCGACCGGCGACGAGGCCGACCTTGTCGAGATCATGGGCCTTGCCTGCGAGCTCGACGTCTACGACCCCATGGAGCGCGCGATGCTCGACTGCTGCGAGCGGTACGGCGTTGCGCGCGAGCATCTGCTGTCCGGGCGGCTGATTACCGAGTATTCGTTTACGAACGAATTAAAGATGATGGGCCATGTGTGGCATCACGGGGAGGGCGTCCACATCGCGGCGAAGGGCTCGCCGGAGCGCATCCTGTCGATCTGCAAGCTTTCCGCCGCCGAACGCATAGCCGCCGAGGCCAAGGCGCGGGAATTTGCCGGCCGGGGCTTGCGCGTGATCGCCGTCGGGCTGCAAAAGCCCGCGAGCGAGCGCGAAATCCCCGCATCCATCGCGGACTGCGAGCTTGAACTTCTCGGCCTCGTCGGCCTCGCCGACCCGCCGCGCCCGACCGTCGCGCGCGACATCGCCGTGTGCCAGAGCGCGGGCGTGCGCGTCGTGATGATCACGGGCGACAGCGGCGAGACCGCCGCCGCCATCGCGCGGCAGATCGGCATGGCGGACCCCGAAAACGTCGTGACGGGGGCCGAGCTCGACGAACTCACCGACGAGCAGCTCCGTTTGCGCGTCAAAAGCGCGGCCGTGTTCTCGCGCGTCGTGCCCGCGCACAAGACGCGCATCGTGCGCGCGCTCCAGCAAAACGGCGGGATCGTCGCCATGACCGGCGACGGCGTCAACGACGCGCCCGCGCTCAAGAACGCCGACATCGGCGTCGCCATGGGCAGGCGCGGAAGCCAGGTCGCGCGCGAGGCCGCCGACCTCGTCCTGCTCGACGACAACTTCTCCACGATCGTCGATACGATCCGCGACGGGCGCAGGATCTACGCCAACATCAAGCGCGCCGTCGGCTACGTGCTCGCCATCCACGTGCCCGTCGCCGCCGCGTCGCTGCTCGGGCCCTTGCTCGGCATCGCGCCCAATGCGCTGTTCCTTCTGCCCCTGCACGTCGTGCTGCTCGAGCTTTTGATCGACCCGACCTGCTCCGTCGTCCTCGAGCGGTACGAGGCCGAGCCGGACATCATGGAGCGCGGGCCGCGCGACCCCGCCGAAAAACTGCTCACCGCGCGCATGCTGGCAAAAAGCCTCGCCCAGGGCGCCGCGATGCTCGTCTTTTCGTTCGGCGCGTACCTCGCGCTATTGAAAAACGGCGCCGCCGCCGGGCAGGCGCGCGCCATGGGGCTCGTCACGCTGCTTTTTGCCAACCTCCTTTTGCTGTACACAAACGCCTCCGAACGCGACGGGGTCTGGGCCGCCGTCAGGCATTTGCCCAAGAACCCCGCCCTGCTCGCCGTCACCGGCGGAACGCTGCTCCTCGTCGCCGCGGCGCTCTATACGCCGCTCGGCGGCTTCCTCCAGCTCGCGCCGCTGCCGCTGCCACAGCTCGCCGCGGCGCTCGGCCTCGCCGCGGTTTCGACGCTGTGGTACGAGGTAGTCAAGGCGGTGAGAAGGAGGCGGGGGCGGAGGTAAGGGGAACGTGGGAACGTGGGAACGTGGGGAACGACACAGGGGCTCTGCCCCTGCACCCCGCCAAAGGGCCGGAGGCCCTTTGGAAACCCAAATAAAAAACAGCCTTTCAGGCTGCTTTTTAAGTATAGTGAAGCTGGCAATTCAGCAGACAACCATTGAAGATGGAGCGTAAAAGGATCCGGCTTAGCCCAAAACAAGAAAGCAGCGACCTTGGTTGGCCGACGCTGGCGCATAAAAATGCGGGCTTCTCGGTGGGACTCATCAGTCGCTACTGTTGATATTATACTCGAACTTGCCGCAAAAAAACAACCCCATGTTGGGTTTCCAAAGGGACGTGTCCCTTTGGCAGGGGCTTGGGGACGGAGTCCCCAACGTTCCCCCTGTCCCCTACTTGTGATACGCTTCTCCCTTATGAATCTTGCACGCGCGGTAGATCTGTTCGAGCAGCAGGATACGCGCGATGCGGTGCGGGTAGGTCATTTTACCGAGCGAGAGCGTCTCGTCGGCGCGGGCGAGCACGGCGTCGGCAAGTCCGAGCG
>CAZKGE010000152.1:0-5321 GCA_964552065.1 uncultured Oscillospiraceae bacterium
GAAAAGCGCGAGGAGCTCGAGAGCCGGCTGCTCTCCGCGCCCTCGCAGGACGAGGCCGAGAAGGCGCATATCCCCGTCAACGGCATCATCGTGCGCGGCGACCCCGGCATGGCGGTTCGCTTCGGCAACTGCTGCAATCCGCTGCCCGGCGACGCGATCATCGGCTACATCACGCGCGGCCGCGGCGTGTCCGTGCACCGCGCGGACTGCCCGAACGCGTCGAACCTCTTCCTGGAGAAGGACCGCATCATCGAGGTCGAGTGGGCGATCAGCGCCAAGAGCTCGTTCAACGCGTCCGTGCAGATCCACGCCGAGGACCGGCCTGGCACGCTGTCGGCGATCTCGGCGCTGCTCTCCGGCCTGAACATCAGCATCCAGAACATCTCCGGCAAACGGACCACGGAGGGCAAGTATCTCGTCGAGATGACGTTCGTGGTGACAAACGCGGAGCAGCTGGACGTCATTATGAAGAATCTGCGGAAGCTGAAGTGCGTCAATGACGTGCACAGGATCAGCCGCTAGGGGGTAACACATGCGGGCAGTCGTGCAGCGCGTCAAATCCGCGTCCGTCACGGTCGACGGGCGCTGCGTCGGGGAGATTGGCCAGGGGCTCGCGGTGCTCCTCGGTGTCGAGGACGGCGACACCGAAGGGGACGCGGAGTACATCGCAAACAAGCTCGTCGGCTTGCGTATCTTCGACGACGACGCGGGTGTGCCGAACCGTTCGGTGGGCGAGGTCGACGGCAAAATCCTGCTCGTGTCGCAGTTTACGCTGCTCGGCGACGCGCGCCACGGACGCAGGCCGAGCTACATCCGCGCCGCGCGGCCGGAGATCGCCGTGCCGCTGTACGAAAGCTGCAAGGCGCGTCTCGAGAAGTGCGTGCCGGTCGAAGCCGGCGTGTTCCAGGCGGTCATGGAGGTGCGGCTCGTCAACGACGGGCCGTTCACGATACTGCTCGACAGCAAAAAGGCGTTTTAAGTGAAGCTGATACCGCTTGTTACCGGCATGCTGGCCGTCAATACGTATATCATCGCGGCCGAGGGCGGCGATACCTGCGCCGTGATCGACCCGGGCGAGGCCGCGCCCGTGCTGGATGCTTTGAGCGAAAACGGCCTTGCCTGCACGCACATCCTGCTCACGCACGGCCACTTCGACCATATCGGTGGCGTCAAGGCGCTGCGCGAACAGACCGGCGCGACCGTGTGCATCCACTCCGCGGACGCCGAGATGCTCGGCAGCAACCGCAAGAACCTCTCCGTGCTCACGGGCGCTTTGCTTGACCCAATCGAGCCGGACCGGCTGCTCAAGGACGGCGATACGATCGAGGCCGGCGGCTTAACACTCGCCGTGCTGCACACGCCCGGACATTCGCCGGGCGGCGTGTGCTACGTGGCCGAGGGCGAGAACGCGATCTTCTGCGGCGACACGGTGTTCCTCGAAGGCGCGGGCCGGACGGACTTTCCGGGCGCGAGCCAGAAGGAGCTGTACCGTTCGATCGCAGACAAGCTGTTTTCGCTGCCGCTCGACGACGCTGTTCTGTACCCCGGCCACGACGAACCGACCACGCTCAATCACGAGCGCGCGCACAACCCGCTGTACCTGCTGGGGCCAGGGTTGAATTGGTAACCGTCTATACGAACAAACCCGAATACCGAAACGACATCGCCGAGGAGCTTCGCCTGTTCCTCGGCAATGTTTCCGTCGCGTTTGCCGAGGACGAAGCCGCGGCGGGGCCGGACGGCTTTTGCATCGTCTCGGAGACGGGCGGCGGCCGCACCGCGGCAAGCGCCCGCTCGGTTTCCGGCGGACAAAGCGTCTCCGCCGCGTTCGAGCTGCCCGACGAAACGAAGCTCGTTTGCAAGCGCCTCGAGAAGCGCGCGCTCAAGATCGCGGCATTCCGACTGTTTCGGCAGCTCTACGACGCGCCGACGCCGTGGGGCTCGCTGACCGGCATCCGGCCGACGAAGCTGTTCCGCGAGCTTGCCGAAACCGGCGGGGAAGCGGCCGCGCGCGAGGCGTTTCTCCATACGTTCGACGTCTTGCCGGAAAAGACCGACCTTGCGCAGTCCATCTGCCGCGCGCAGCGGCCGATCGTGGGCAGCGTGGCAAAGAACGACGCCGACGTCTACGTCCACATCCCGTTCTGCCGCTCGCGCTGCCTGTACTGCTCGTTCGGCACCGTGGTGTCCGAAAACGAGGCCGCGTTCGAGCCGTACCTTGCCGCGCTCCGCCGCGACATCGCCGCGGGCGGCGAACTCATGCGCCGAGCCGGATTGCACGTGCGCGCGACGTATTTCGGCGGCGGCACGCCGAGCGTATTGTCGGAGCGGCAATTGGCCGCGCTGCTGGAAAGCGTGCTAAATGCGTACGGCACGTTTGGGGCGGAGTGCACGTTCGAGGCGGGGCGGCCGGACACGATCACGCGGGAGAAGCTTGCGATTCTGCGCTCGTTCGGCGTCGGCCGCGTCTCGGTCAACCCGCAGACGATGAACGACGACACGCTGCGCCGCGTCGGCCGGCTGCACACGGCGGCGGACGTGGTTGCGGCATTCGATTTGACGCGCAAGGCCGGCTTTTCGGCCGTCAACATGGACGTGATCGCGGGATTGCCGGGCGAGACCGCGCAGGACATGGCGCATACGCTCGAGCGGATTCAAGCCCTCGCGCCGGACAACCTCACCGTGCACACGCTCGCGGTAAAGCGCTCGTCGCGGTTGCACGAGCGCCTCGACGAATACGCGCTGCCCGCGGCGGCCGAAGCGGAGCGCATGGTACTCCTTGGCGCGGAATACGCCGCGCGCATGGGGCTTTCCCCCTATTATCTATATCGGCAGAAGTACATGCAGGGCAACCTCGAGAACGTGGGCTACGCGCGGGCAAATGCCGCCTGCGTCTACAACGTCGACATGATGGAAGAGCTGACCGGCATCCTCGCACACGGCGCGCACGGTATCAGTAAGCGCGTGTTCGGCGGCGAGAACCGCATCGAGCGTCTGCCAAACCCCAAGGACATCCCGACCTACATCGAAAAGCTGCCCGCGCTGCTTGCGGCGAAGGACCGGCTGTTCGGGGAATCCTGTTCGCAACATTGACTTGGTTAATGCTCGGCCCCCCTCCGTGATGAATTATCGCGAATTGCGATTGACATTCCTAAACCCCATGCGTATAATATTTGGAAAGGTTGCGACCGGGACAGTAGCTTCCCATTTTCGCAAGACCAGAGAGCGCGGCGTTTTGCTGAAAGCCGCGTTTGCGAAAAGGAACGCGAACGGCACCCGCGAACCGCGCCGCTGAAACAAAAGGGTAAGCGGCGACGCAGCTCCGGCGTTATCGGAAACCGAGTGGGGCAGCCTATTTGGCTGTTCAATCAGGGTGGCACCGCGGGTTTCCCGTCCCTTATCAGGATCGGAACCTGCTTTTTTATTGATACACTAAGGAGGCAACGCGCATGGCATTGCAGGCGCCGAAGGGCACGAGGGACGTGCTGCCGGGCGAGAGCTACCGTTGGCAGTACCTCGAGGCGGCGATTCGCTCGATCACGGCCAAGTATGGCTTTTTGGAGGTGCGCACGCCCGTTTTCGAGCATACCGAGGTCTTTTTGCGCGGCATCGGCGACACGACGGACGTCGTGCAGAAGGAGATGTACACCTTCGAGGACAAGGGCGGCCGCTCTATTACGCTCAAGCCCGAGGGGACGGCGGGCGTGGTGCGCATGTTCATCGAGAACGCGCTGTTCAACGAGCCGCAGCCGGTCAAGGCCTTCTATCTCTCCACGCCGGTGTTCCGCTATGAACGGCCGCAGGCCGGGCGGCTGCGCGAGCACCACCAGTTCGGCATCGAGCTGTTCGGTTCGCCGCTTCCGACCGCGGACGCGGAGTGCATCCTGCTCGCGCTCGAGTTGTTCGGCACGCTCGGCTGCACGAGCCTGACCGTCTGCCTCAACAACATCGGCTGCCCGGTCTGCCGCAAGACCTACCAGGCCGCGCTTAGGGAATACCTTGCGAGCCGCTACGACGACTTGTGCGACACCTGCAAGATGCGATACGAGAAGAACCCGCTGCGCATACTGGACTGCAAGACGCCGTCCTGCGGCGAGATCGCAAAGAACGCGCCGCTGATTACGGACTACGTCTGCGACGACTGCAAGGCGCATTTTGGCGCATTAACCGGCCTGCTCGACGCGCTGAACGTTTCATACCGCGTCGTGCCGACGCTTGTGCGCGGGCTGGACTACTACACGCGCACGGTATTCGAGGTCGTGTCGGACTGCATCGGCGCGCAGGGCACGGTCTGCGGCGGCGGCCGCTACGACAACCTCGTCGAGCAGCTCGGCGGGCCGAAGGTCCCCGCGGTCGGCTTTGGCCTGGGCATGGAGCGGCTGCTGCTCTTGCTCGACCAGCTCGGCAAAACGGTGCCCGCGGAAAAGCCCTGCGAACTGTACATCGCGTCGATCGGCGAAGCGGCGGCAAAGCGGGCGTTTTTGCTTGCGCACGAGCTGCGGGAAAAGGGCGCGTTCGTTCTGACCGACCAGGTCGGCCGCAGCGCGAAGGCGCAGTTCAAGTACGCGGATAAGCTCGGCGCGCGGAACGTTCTGACAATCGGCGACACAGAGCTTGCCGAAAAGAAAGCGAACATCAAGCGTCTTGCCGACGGCAGGGAAACCCCCGTCGCGCTGGACGCGGATACAATTTATCAATCGATATTGGAGGGATAGGCGATGGGAGACCTGCTTGGCGGCTGGAAGCGCACATGCTACTGCGCGGAGTTGACGGAGAACGACGTCGGAAAAACCGTGACCCTGATGGGCTGGACGAACGTGCGCCGCGACCTTGGCGCACTCGTGTTCGTGCAGCTTCGCGACAGGTCCGGGATCATGCAGGTCGTGTTCGACTCCGGGACGCTGCCGGAGGCGGACTTTGCGCGCGCGTGCACGATCCGCTCGGAGTACGTGCTCGCGGTGCGCGGCGAACTGGTGCGGCGCACCGGCAACATGGTGAACCCGAACATGAAGACGGGTGCGCTCGAGGTGCGCGTTTCAGAGTTTAAAATCCTGAGCAAGAGCGAGACGCCGCCGATCGATGTCGAGGACGAGTGCAAGTCCAGCGAGGCGCTGCGGCTTAAGTACCGCTATCTCGACCTGCGCCGCCCCGTGATGCAGAAAAACCTGATGATGCGGCACAGGATCGCGCTGTGCACGCGCAAATACTTTGCCGACAACGGCTTCCTCGATATCGAGACGCCGATGCTGACCAAGTCCACGCCCGAGGGCGCGCGCGACTATCTCGTGCCGAGCCGCGTGCATCCGGGCAAGTTCTATGCG
>CAZKGE010000153.1:0-5316 GCA_964552065.1 uncultured Oscillospiraceae bacterium
GACGCGGTGGCTTCGCCCTCGACGTCCGGGTCCGTGGCGAGTATGACCTCGCGGACGACGCCGGCCTTGACGCGCTCGACGAGCTCGTTGATGCGGATATCGTTGGGGCCTATGCCGTTCATAGGCGAGAGCACGCCGTGCAGCACGTGGTAGCGGCCGAAGAACTCGCGGGTGCGCTCCATACTGAGCACGTCGCGCGCGTCGCAGACCACGCAGAGCATGGTATCGTCGCGGCTCTTGTCGGCGCAGACGGCGCAGGGGACGACGTCCGTGTAGGTGCCGCAGACGGGGCAGAACAGCACGTCCTTTTTGGCGGCAACGATGGCGTCGGCAAGCTCGTTGGCCTGCTCGGCGGGCACGTCGAGGATATGGTAGGCAAGCCGCTGCGCGGTCTTTGTGCCGATGCCCGGCAGCCGCGCAAGCTGCGTGACGAGCTTCTGGATCGGTTCAATGATAACCATGCGGCGGCCTTCTTACAGCCCCAGCCCCATGCCGCCGGTGAACCTGCGCATCTCGGCGTCGATGGTTTCGGCGGATGTGCGCAGCGCCTCGTTGACGGCGGCGCGCACAAGGTCCTGCAGCATCTCGACGTCGTCGGGATCGACGCAGTCCGGCGCGATCGTAAGCGAAACCAGCGTCTTGCCGCCGCGCACGGTCGCGGTCACCATGCCGCCGCCTGCGGTTGCGGTGAACTCGCGCTCGGCAAGCTCCGCCTGCGCTTTCTGCATGTCCTGCTGCATCTTCTGGGCCTGCTTCATCAGCTGCTGCATATTGGCCCCGCCCATGCCGGGAAATCCGCCCTTTGCCATTAGGAAAACCTCCGTTTAATCATGCTATTTGATCACGAGCTTATCGCCGAACAGCGCCTTTGCGCGCTCGACGGCTTCGTCGCTTGCGGGCTTTGGCTCGAGCTTGACGAGCAAGAGCCGCGTATTGGGGGACAGCCCGGTCAGAATCGACTGCATTTTATTGAAGTTGATCGGGGCCTGCAGCCCCGCGAGCTGCGTGCCGTGGCCCGCGTCGAAGCCGACGCTGAGCAGGCCGTTCTCGAACGACTGCGGCACGCCGTCGCGCGCGAGCGCTTGCACGAGGATGTTCTGCTTGTAAAGCTCCGCAAGCAGCGCGGTCCATAGCCCCGCCGGGCCGAGGGTCTGCGCCACCGCGCCCGCGGACGCGGAAACGGCCGATTTTTGCGCGCCCGGATACGGCGTTTCGCCGGTTACGCCCGGAGCCATTGCGCCGGCGGGCCGGACGGCGCCGCCGGCCGCGCCCCATTGCTGCGGTTCGCCCGTTTCAACTGCAACTTCCGGGGGCCGAACGGCCTCCCCGCGCGCTTCGACCGGCACAGGGGCCCCGCCGCCCGCCTGCGCGGGCTTCGCCGCCGGCTGCCGCGCCGCGGACTCGGCCGCCCGCTGCGGCGCGGACGCCTGCATCGAATTCCGCTCCCGTCCCGTTTCCGGCGCGCCCTGCGCCCCGCCTGTCGATGCGGCGGGCGCGAACCCCTGCTCGAGCCGGTCGACGCGCGCGGCGAGCGCGGCGAGCGAAAGCTCGTCCTCCGGGCGGCAGATGCGCACGAGCACGCTCTCGAGCAGCGTGCGCGGCGACGCGAGGTAGCGCATGTCGTTCTGCGCGGCGACCAATAGCTCAAGCGCGCGCAGCAGGAACGATTCGGAAGCGGGCGCTGCCTGCTCAAGGTAACAGCGCATCGCGTCCTGCGTGCATTCGAGCAGGTCGGCGCATTCGCCGCAGGTCCTGGCCAGCAGCAGCGCGCGGACATGCGCCGAAAGGTCCTGGCAGAACACGGTCAGGTCGCGCCCCGCGCGCACAATGCCGTCGAGCATGACGAGCGCGGCCGCCGCGTCGGACCGCAGCAGCGCCGCGGCGATGTCAAACAGAAAGCTCTCCTCCATGCCGCCGAGCACGTCCAGCACGTCCCGCTTTGTCACGGTGTCGCCGATGAACGAGAGGCACTGGTCGGCGAGCGACAGCGCGTCGCGCATGCCGCCGTCGGCCGCGCGCGCGATCAGCGAGAGCCCCTCGCCGTCGATGCTGGCGCCGGCTTTTTCGAGCACGCTTTTGAGCGTCTGCACGATGTTTGCGGCCGACAGGCGGCGAAAATCGAACCGCTGGCAGCGCGACACGATCGTCGCGGGGAGCTTCTGCGGCTCGGTGGTGGCGAGGATGAACAGCACGTGCGCGGGCGGCTCCTCGAGCGTCTTGAGCAGCGCGTTGAACGCGGGCCCGGTGAGCATGTGCGCCTCGTCGATGATGAACACGCGGCGGGACAGCTGCATCGGCGCGTACTGCGACTGCTCGATGAGCGCGCGCGCGTCGTCGACGCCGTTGTTGGACGCGGCGTCGAGCTCGAGGATGTCGACGGCGTTCTCGTCGGCGGAGGAAAGGCAGGCGGCGCAGACGCCGCAGGGCTCGCCGCCGCTTGGCGCGAGGCAGTTGACCGCGCGCGCGAGGATCTTGGCCGTGCTGGTCTTGCCGGTGCCGCGCGTGCCGCAGAACAGGTACGCGTGCGCGACGCGGCCGGCCGCGACCTGATTCTTCAGGATCGTCGTGATATGCTCCTGGCCGATCACCTCGGAAAACGTCCTCGGCCGGTACTGCCGGTACAGCGCGCGGTATGCCATCGAATCCCTCCGTCCTGCGCCTAGTATACCGTAAACCGCGGTGCTTGCGCAACAGGACGGCCTGCGGTAAAATGAACGCGTATGAACAGGCGCGCGCTCCGCTACAACCCCAATAGACGCCGCGACCCGGACGAGACGATTCTCGGCCCGGTGCTCAAGCTTTTGCTCACGGTCGCCGCGGCCGCCGCGGCCATATTTTTGGCCGTGTCCGTCCTGCGTCCGGCTGCGGGAAGGTTTTTTGGCGGCGCGGCGGGGCCGACCGCCTCGCCCGCGGCCGCCGCGGCGTCGAAAACGGAGTCCGCGTCGTTTGCCGCGGCTGAGGCGCTGCGGCTGCCGGAATCGCTCGGCGGTTTTGCGATCGTCGACCCGTCGATCGACGCGGACACGCTGCTGTTTGCCGCGGGCGCGGACAGCGGAAGGCCGGACGCGCTGTACGAATATGACTTTGCCACGGGGGAAACGCGCTTGGTCGAGGGCGTCGAGCGCGCATTCGACGCCGTGCGGAACCCCGTGCAGAACGAGCGGTATCTTGTCTATATGGACATTAAGTCCGCGGGCGGCGGCGCGATCCGCGTGCTCGACAAGGCGGCGGGGAAAACGCGCTGGCTTGCCGACGTGCGCTGCGGCGCGCCGAAGCTGCATCTCGACGGGCAGTACCTGTGCTATACGGCGCGCACGGACGAGCAGGCCGCGGAGCTGTACGTGATCGATCTGGCGGCAAACCGCGGGCTGACGCTAGCTAGGTTTTCGGGTGCGCAGTACGGCGCTTCGGAGCCGGACATGGCGGGCGGCGTCGTTGTCTACGCCGGCGCGGACGCGGGCGCGGGCGCGCTCGAGATTGCGGACATCATAAACGGCGCGCGCGAAACGCGGCACCAGAGCACGGCGGTGCACGACCCAAAGTGCAACGACCGGTTCTGCGCGTTCCTTAGCGGCGCGCACGGAACGGACGCCGACCTGTACGTGATGCAAAAGGGCGGCAAGGCCGCGCTTGCGGCGCGCGGCGTGGTGGATTATGCTTTGACGTCGGACTACGCCGTGTACGCGCTCGGCGGGACGATCTATGCGTTCGATCCGGCGGGCGGAAAAACATACGCGCTGTCGGCGCAAAACGCGGCAAGCGTACTGCTCGCCGCGGGCGGGAACTGGGCGCTCTGGCGCGAGACGGCGGGGGACGGGGCGGCGGCATACCGGGTTCAGGATTTGGGGAGGGACAATGGCGAAGGATAGGACGGTGTTTGCCTGCGGCGAGTGCGGCTATGAGTCGGCCAAGTGGATGGGCAAGTGCCCGCAGTGCGGCAGCTGGAACACGATGGTTGAGGACGCGGCGGTCAGCGTGCGGATGCCGCGCGCGTCGCAGGGCGCGCAGAAGCTGTCCGGGGTGTCGACGGCGCAGGCCAAGCGCGTGTCGACGGGCATGTCGGAGCTCGATCGCGTGCTCGGCGGCGGGCTTTTGCCCGGCATGGTCGCGCTGCTCGGCGGCGATCCCGGCATCGGCAAGTCGACGCTGCTTCTGCAGGCGGCCGACGCGCTGTCCGGCGCGGGGAGCGTGCTGTACGTCTCCGGCGAGGAGAGCGCCGCGCAGATCAAGCTGCGCGCCGGACGTCTCGGCGTACAAAACGACATGCACATTCTGTGCGGGACGGATGCGGCCGACGTGCTGGAGCAGGCGCGGCAGCTGAAGAGCGATATTCTGATCATCGACTCAATCCAGACCATGGCCGCCGAGGACATCGCGAGCGCGACGGGGAGCGTTGCGCAGGTGCGCGCCGCGACGGATTTGTTCACGCGCTATGCCAAGGAGAGCGGCGCGATGGTGTTGATCGTGGGCCATGTGACCAAGGACGGGGCCCTCGCCGGGCCGCGCGTGCTCGAGCACATCGTGGACACGGTCCTGTATTTTGAGGGCGACCGCCACCAGGGCTTGCGGCTGCTGCGCGCGGTCAAGAACCGCTTCGGCTCGACGAACGAGGTCGGCGTGTTCGAGATGACGGACGCGGGCATGCGGCAGGTCGCCGACCCGTCGAATTTGTTTTTGTCCGGCGAGCGCGCGGCGGGCTGCGCGGTCACCTGCGTGCTCGAGGGCTCGCGGCCGCTGCTGGCCGAGGTGCAGGCGCTGGTGGCAAGTTCGGCGCTCGCCAGCCCGCGGCGCGCGGCGGCGGGCATCGACAACGGCCGCCTGGCGCTGATCCTTGCGGTGCTGGAGAAGAAAGCGCATCTCCGGCTCTCCGACCGCGACGTGTACGTCAACGTCGTGGGCAATCTCCGGCTCGACGAGCGCGGCGCGGACTTTGCGCTGTCGCTGTGCATCGCGTCGGCGCTGTCGGAACAGCCCCTGCCCGCGCATACCGCGGCCATCGGCGAGGTCGGGCTGACCGGCGAGCTTCGGGCCGTGCCGCAGATGGACCTGCGCGTGCGCGAGTGCGTGCGGCTTGGGTATACGAATCTGCTTTTGCCAAAGAGCGCGCATATCAAGGCGCCGGACGGCGCGAAGGTCGTCGCGCTCGCGTCTGTGGGTGAGGCGATCGCGTATTGCGCCGCGCAAAAGCCTGTGCTATAATGAGACCCGCACCCGCCGCGGCCGGAACGGACGGCGGCGAACGCGCGAAATAACAGAACACCTGTGCCCGTAGCTCAGCTGGATAGAGTATCAGACTCCGACTCTGAGGGTCGAAGG
>CAZKGE010000154.1:0-5266 GCA_964552065.1 uncultured Oscillospiraceae bacterium
ATGTCCGCGGCCTCCTCGAGCTCGACGCTGATCTGCATCATGTTCGCCGAACCGGACCGGCTTGCGAACGGGAAGTGCTTGACCACCGAGGTCAAAAGGATCAGCGCGAACGTTCCGTACAGCGAAGGAATCAGCCCGCCCATTCGCTGCTGGCTGAACATGGCGAAGTAGATCGCCGAGAACGCCACGCCGGGCATCAGGTAGGGGATGAACACGAACTGCTCGGTCAGCCTGCCGTACCATTTGCCGCGGCCGCGCGTCGAAATATAGCCGAAGAATTGCCCGAAGAACGCCGTGATGATCGACGCGATGATCGAAAGCTTGACGGTGTTCTTCAGCGCGCGCACAAACTCCGTGTTTCGGAATATGCCGTTTAACGCGTAGGATTCGAGCGGCGCTTCGTCGAGCGTGCCCGTCCAGGCGTACAGCGAGAGGTTATCCAGTCCGTAGCCGCCGCCCGTGTAGATTTGGAAGCTCTCCATTACGAGCACGAACGTCGGCATGACCATGGCGACGCACAGAAACAGCGCGATGAAGATCAGAAGCGGGTATTTGCCGCCGCCGATGTGCATGAGGTTGCTGCGCGTGCCTTTGCCGCCTATGGTTGCGTACGATTTGCGCACGCCGACGATCTTCTGGTTGGCGAATATCGTGCCGCTGGCCAGCAGGATCATCAGGATGCTCATCGCGTAGCCGACGCCCTTGGGGCTGTCGTTGATGAACTCCTTCATGCGCGTGGCCAGCACGTAATAGCTGATGCGGTTTCCGAGGTTGGCCGCTACGCCGTAGGAGCCGATCGATTTGGAGATCGTCATGATGGCCGCCGACAGGATTGCGGGAAGCACGAGCGGGAGCGTGATGCTGCGCAAAATCTGCACCTTGTTTGCGCCCTGGATCTCGCCCATCTCCTCAAGCTCGGAGTTGATTGAGCGAAGCGACCCGGACACCATGATGTACGAAAAGGCGTAGTAGTGCATGCTCATCACGCAGATGATCGCAAACGGGCCGTACGCCAGCCAGTCCGGAATACTGATGCCGAGGCCGGTCAGAAGGCCCAGGCTGCCGGACGTGCTGTTGCGGAACACCGCAAGCCACGAGAGCGCCTTGCACCACGACGGGATCATATACGGGATGATGATCAGCATGCCGAGCAGCTTTTTTCCGGGGATGTCGGTGCGCACCATCAGCCAGGCCAGAATCGCGCCGAGCGGGACTGAGATGACCGTTACAAAAAGGCCGATCGTCAAAGAGTGCAGCAGCGGCTCCCACAGAATGGCCTTTGTCAGAGGGCTGACGAGCAGGTACTTCCAGTAAAAGAGCATAAAATCGCCGATCTTCGCACCGCTGATGTTGCGCAGCTCGGCCTTGGCGACGGTGAACGTGTTGCCGATCATGGTGAACAGCGGGATCACGATCAGGCTGAACAGAAGCACGAGGCTGAACAGGACGATCATATTGAACGGGTTGCCGACGATGCCGCGGAACTGGTTCCGCAGGCGGACCCATGAGAACGGCGGCTTTGATTTTTGCTGCTTTCTGTTTGGCATGGTGACACTCCAATCCAAGTTGTTCAGCGCATACAGGGGAGTTCCATATGTGTTGTCCGCGGCAATGGCCGTATCGGTCGCGCTGCCCGCAGGTCGGGAGTTGCCTTGACGAATTGAGAAAGGAATGTGCGCTGCGCCTTAAGGAACAGCGGGGACGGGCCGGAAACGAAGCGTTTTTAGAAAGGAAACCGGCGGATAAAACGCTTTTCGGCCAGCGCCTGGCGCAAATTTTCGCAAACGTTTACGACACTAAGTATAGCAACCCCGATTTCGTCTGTCAAGGCATAATTTGCTGGACGAACAGCGTTTTTTGCTGCGGATGGGCTGGTGCGCGGCCTGGGACTGCCGCGCCGGCTTTGCCGGCATCGCCGCGAAAACGGCCTCATGGCCGGATTGTTGGCGCAAACGTGTGCGGCGCGGCATCAGGCTTTTTTGCGTTCGTCGCGCAGGATGCGGTAGACGTCGTAGATATCGGTGATCTCATAGTCGGGCGCGAAGCCGTCGTACGAGCCGCAGTCCTTGACCGGCGTAAGCATGGAGTTGATCTTGAACACGCGGCCGTAGCCCATCTTGCGCGGGCCGACCACGTCGCGCGAGAGCGTGTCGCCGACAAACGCGCACTCCTCCGGCTTGAGCCGGCCCTGGCAGAGCGCGATTTGAAAGATGTGCGGGTGCGGCTTGCGGTAGCCGACGATGCTCGAGAGCGTGATGTCGTCGAAGTACTGCCGCACGCCGTACCCCTCCAGCGTTTCAAACACCTGAAACAGGCTTGCCGTGTTGCTCACCGCCGCCACGTACAGGCCCAGCTCCTTTAAGCCCGCGAGCATGCGGCCGGCGTTTTGGCGCAGAGAACGGTCGAAGTAGGTGACCTCCCACATATGCGCGATCTCCTCGCTGGCCGCGATCAGTTTCTCGCGGTCGACGGGGACGTTGCAGAAGCCGTAATCCGCCCAGATCTGCTCGGGCTTGAGCTCCAGCAGCGTGACCTCGGCCTCGGCCTTATAGCGCAGGACCTCCGGATACACCAGGTCCCAGAGCTCCGCTTCGCCGCAGGGCACCGAAATTTTGTGGCGCTGCAGAATGCGGTACAGCTCATGCGCCGTCCGCCGGACGTTGGATTCGTCGAAATACAGGTCCTCGAGCGTTCCGCCCATATCGAACATGACGCCCTTAATCAAATTCATCACACCCTTTTCCATCCTTTGTATTCGTGTACGAAAGGGGTTCCGGCCGGCGGGGAACCCTTCCGCGTTGCCGTCGCGGAGCGCAAACGTTTCCAGAAAAGCGCCAAGAAAAAGCCGGCGGAAGACCGCGGCCGCTTCAGTCCTCGATTTCCTCGGTGAACAGGACGCCGGGGAAGCTTTCCACAAACGCGATCACGTCGGCGTACGTGCGCCTGGACGGGAACTTCAGGATGCAGAACACGCCGACGCCGTTGCGGCAGTCGGATTTGCTGGTTTCCACATCGCTGATCTCGATATTCTCCGCGACCATGCGCTCGCGGAACGGCCGGAAGTCCGTGACCTCCTGGAAAATGATGTAGAGGTGGATGCGGTGCAGCCTTTTAGTGAAGTACGTTTCAAACCGGTCCACAAACGTCATCACCATCAGCAGGATCAGGCAGGTCACAAGCGCGCCGAAGTAGAAGCCCATGCCGATCGCAAGCCCCATGCAGGCGGCCACCCAAAGCCCGGCCGCCGTGGTCAGGCCCTTGACGCGGTAATAGCGCGTGACCATGATCGTGCCGGCGCCGAGGAAACCGATGCCGCTGATGACCTGCGCCGGCATGCGTCCAAGGTCGGCGTCCGGATAGTAGCGGAGCGCGAACTGCGCCGTCATCATCACGATTGCGGCGCCGATGCAGACGAGCATGTACGTGCGAAGCCCGGCGGGACGGCGCTTGCGCGTGCGCTCGAGCCCGAGTATGCCGCTGCAGATCACCGCGAGCAGAAGCCGCACGACGACGGTGGTTTCGGTCAGTTCCATCAGCCCGAGGCGTTCGAAGAATGCGTCCAAGAAAAACACTCCTTTTAATTGATTACCGGATCGGCCATGATAAAAATCGGGAGAATGAGGGGCGGTCCGCATCCGCGGCTTAAGACGGGCGGGGTATTATATCAAGCTATGCGCGGCGCGCGCTTTTTAACCGTAAAATTCCCGCAGATAGGCTGCCAGGTCCTCGCGCGTGCCGAGGAATGGCCCGGGCGTCTCCATTTTCAGGGAAACGAGCGCGGCCGCGCGGGTGAGCGCTTCCGGAATGCCCGTGTGCAGCCGCTCGCCGAGGTAGCACGCAAACGTCGTGTCCCCGCGCCCCGTGCGGCCGGAGAGGTTCCTGGCTTTAAGCGGGGCGGCATAGAAGCGGCGGCCGTCGTACACGAGCACCTCGCTGTTGTGCGTAATCATCACTTCCTTGGCGCCCCAGCTGTGCAAAAGCCTTGCGGCCTCGGCGCGGTCGGTTGTTCCGGTCAGCACTTCGGCTTCGGCGGCGTCGGTCTTGAGGAACGAAACGAGCGGCAGCAGCTCGCGCTTCCCGTCCCAGTCGCGCATGACCATGCGGCCGTCCGGCTCGACGCAGCGCAGCAGACATTGCACGTCGACGGCGAGGTCGCCGAGCCTTGCCGCGGCCGCGACCACATCGTTTCCGATGTCGCCGCACACAAGCCCCGCGATGTGGTATACGGACGCTTCGAGCCCGGCAAGTTCCTCCGGCGCGTACGGGTCGATGCGCGACGTGCAGCGGCAGTCGCGGCGCTCGCGGTCCGCGGAGCAATAGACGTTCTCCATGCGCGTGCTGTCGGCGGAATCGAGCGGCAGCACCGCGATCGGCCGGCAGAGGCTATAAGCCTCGTCGAGGTCGACGGAGTCCTTGTTGCGCTTGACGAGCACCGCCGAGCGGTTGCCCATCGCCGCGGAGGCGTAGCCCGAGAACAGCGCGGCGCCGCCGTAGGCGCGCGTGACCGTGCCGTCGCAGTCGGTGTTTTTGTCCAGGCAGACCTGACCGATGATCAGCGTGTCGTAGCGCATACGCCTTTCCCGCTTTCCTGTATGATGGGGTCGTAGACCGGGCAGAGGAGCCGGTAGCGGTTGCTCTCGATCGCGCGCCTGACGCCGAACGAATCGAAAACCTCGTCCTCAAACAGCACCGCCGCGCGGCCCTCGTCGCCGGGCCGGTGCGCGTCGGAACCGCACAGGCGGTACAGGCGCGGGTTTTTCTCGGCAAGGCGCAGCGCAAGCTCGTTACGGCTGTTGTGCCTGGGGTTGCAGTTGACGATCTCCAGCCCGTGCACGCTGTCGTGGTAGACCACGTCGCAGTTGCGGAACGGGTGCGCGTGCACGATGAGGATTTGGTCGCCGAACTCCTGAAAGAACGACGCGTGGTCCGTGCGGTACAGATACGGGTGCGCGCGCAGGAACGATTCGTCGATGCCGTAGAGCAGGTAGTCGCTGTCGTTTTCGGGGAAGCGCAGCTCCGCGCCGAGCGCGACGGAAAGGCCGATCTCGTCGCCGGTCCGTTTGGCCTCCTCGTAGCCAAAGAGGAACCGCGTCACGCATTCCTGCCAGTCGTCCCTGCAGTTCTGCAGCGAGATATAGGTCTCGTGTAGATGGTCCGTGATCACGATGCCGTCGTAACCGAGAGACTTGTAGATGCGCACGGTGTCCGACGCGCTCACGGTGCCACACTTGCTCGTCTCGGCGGTATGGATATGGATGTCGAACTT
>CAZKGE010000155.1:0-5234 GCA_964552065.1 uncultured Oscillospiraceae bacterium
CGTGCACATCAAGCGCTACTGGGACAGTTACCCACATACGACGCTCGGCGCGAGCGGCCTCGACGTGGGGCTGCCGCCGGGCCAGATGGGCAACTCCGAGGTCGGCCACCTCAACATCGGCGCGGGCCGCATCGTCTACCAGGACTTTACCCGCATCAGCAAATCTATCGACGACGGGGACTTCTTTACAAATCCCGCCTTCCTCGCCGCGATTGAGAACTGCAAACAACACGGCTCGTCGCTGCACCTGATGGGCCTGTGCTCCGACGGCGGCGTCCACAGCCACTTAACGCATCTGTACGCGCTGGTCAAGCTCGCGCGCGACCACGGCCTGACAAAGGTGTTCGTGCACTGCTTCATGGACGGCCGCGACACGCCGCCGTCGAGCGGCAAGGAGTTCGTCGAGCAGGTCGACGGGGCGCTTGCAAGCCTTGGCTGCGGAAAGATCGCGTCCGTGGCGGGCCGCTACTACGCGATGGACCGCGACAACCGCTTTGAGCGCGTCGAGAAGGCCTACGCCGCGCTGGTCTGCGGCGAGGGCGAGACCGCTTCATCGGCGGCCGAGGCGATGCAGAAAAGCTACGACCGCGGCCAGACGGACGAGTTCGTGCTGCCGACCGTGATCGTTGAAAACGGTTCGCCCGCCGCCACGATACGGCCCGACGACAGCGTGATATTCTTCAACTTCCGGCCGGACCGCGCCCGGGAGCTCACGCGCGCGCTGCTGTTCTCCGATTTTACCGGCTTTCCACGCAGAAACGGCGTGTTCCCGCTTTGCTATGTGTCGATGACGCAGTACGACAAGGCGTTCGACGGTAAGCTTCTCGTGGCCTACTGCCCCGACGAGCTCGACAATACGCTGGGCGCGTACCTGTCGCGCTGCGGCAGGACGCAGCTCCGCATCGCGGAGACGGAGAAGTACGCGCACGTCACGTTCTTCTTCAACGGCGGCGTCGAGGCGCCCAACCCCGGCGAGGACCGCGTGCTGATCCCGTCGCCGAAGGTTGCCACGTACGACCTGCAGCCGGAGATGAGCGCGTACCAGGTCGCCGACGAGGCGGTCAAACGGATCGAGAGCGGCCAGTACGACGTGATGATACTGAATTTTGCCAACCCGGACATGGTCGGGCACACCGGCTGCATGGCGGCGGCGACGGCCGCGGTGCACGCGGTCGACATCTGCGCGGACAGGGTCGTGCAGGCGGTGCTTAGCGCGGGCGGCCGCTGCATCATCACGGCGGACCACGGCAACTGCGAGCAGATGTGGGATAGAAGCGAGAACGTGCCGCTCACCGCGCACACGACAAACCCCGTGCCGTGCATTCTGGTCGACGACGCGAGGAAGGGCGCCAAGCTGCGCGACGGCGGGCGGCTGTCGGACCTTGCGCCGACGCTGCTGGAGCTGCTCGGCCTCGAAAAGCCGCGTGAAATGACGGGGAAATCGCTGATTATTTCCGAATAATCGCTTGCGCGGCTTATGGGCGCATGGTATAATGCGCAATGCAGTGACTTTTGGAGGAAGAAACATGAGTACTTTGGCGACCATTATCACGATCTGCCTGTTGATCGTTTCCATTTTGCTGGTCATCGTCGTGCTGCTGCAGAAGACGAAGTCTTCGGGCATGGGCACTGTGTTCGGCGGCGAGACCCAGTCGTTCACGTCCAAGGGCAGGGCGGCCAGCCGCGAGGCGAAGCTCCAGAAGCTTACGGTGATATTCGCGATCATACTCGGCGTATTGGCGACGGTGCTGACGATCGTCCGGTAACCCGGCTATCGGCATAAAAACGCACTACGGCGCGCCGGCTGCGGAGCGCCGTATTTTTATGCAAATTTGTGGTTGACATCCCAAATGGATTCGCGTACGATATAAAAAATCTACGCGGGAAAGGAAGCGTTGTATGCCCGTTTCACGCGGCGTCAAGGTGCTTTGCCAGAACAAAAAAGCCCGCCATGATTACTTCATCGAGGACACGCTCGAGTGCGGCATTGCGCTCGTCGGGACCGAGGTCAAGTCGATCCGCCAGGGCCAGGCGAATCTCAAGGACTGCTATGTGCAGGCAAAGAACGGCGAGCTGCTCGTGATCGGCATGCACATCAGCCCCTACGCGCAGGGCAACATCTTCAACCACGACCCGTTCCGCACGCGCAAGCTCCTCGCGCACAAGCGCGAGATCAAGCGCCTCGGGGAAAAGCAGCAGCAGGACGGCATGAGCCTGATCCCGCTGTCGCTGTACCTGCGGGACGGCCGCGTGAAGATGGAGCTCGCGGTCGCCAAGGGCAAGAAGCTGTACGATAAGCGCCACTCGATCGCCGAGCGCGACGCAAACCGCGACATGGAAAGACGAAGAAAAGGGGATTATCCGCAATGAGGCCGCTGCCGTTTACGAAGGAGCAACTGGAAACGATCACCGCCGAGTACCCGACCCCGTTCCACCTCTACGACGAGGCGGGCATCCGGGAGAACGTGCGCCGGCTCAAGCAGGCGTTTTCGTGGAACAAGGGGTTCCGCGAGTATTTCGCGGTGAAGGCGCTGCCCAACCCCGCGATTTTGAAGATCCTGTTCGAGGAGGGCTGCGGCGCGGACTGCTCGTCGATGACGGAGCTCATGCTCTCCGAGGCGCTGGGCATAAAGGGCCGCGACATCATGTTCTCGTCCAACGATACGCCCGCGGCGGAGTTCGCGCTTGCGCGCAAGCTGGACGCCACGATCAACCTCGACGACATCACGCACATCGAGTTTCTCGAACAGAACGGCGGCATCCCGAAGACCGTCTGTCTGCGCTTCAATCCGGGCGGCGAGTTCATGCTCGGCAACCAGATCATGGGCAACCCCGGCGACGCCAAGTACGGCATGACGCGCGAGCAGCTCGCCGCCGCCGTAAAGAAGCTCCTCTCGCTCGGCGCGACCGAGTTTGGATTGCACGCGTTCCTGGCCAGCTGCACGACGGACGACAACTACTATCCCACGCTCGCGCGGCGGCTGTTCAGGGTCGCGGTCGAGCTTGAGAAGGAGACAGGCGCGCGGTTTACGTTCGTCAACCTCTCGGGCGGCATCGGCATCCCGTACCGGCCGTACGAGAAGGAGGTCGATATCGCGTTCATCGGCGAGGAGGTCGCGCACGCCTACAACGACGTGGTGACGAAAAACGGGATGGAGCTTGCGATCTATACGGAGCTCGGGCGCTACATCACCGGCCCGTACGGGTACCTCGTCACGCGCGCGATCCACAGGAAGGACATCTACAAAAAGTACATCGGCGTGGACGCGAGCGCCTGCAACCTGATGCGCCCCGCGATGTACGGCGCGTACCACCACATCACGGTGATGGGCAAGGAGCAGTTGCCGCTGACGCAGATCTACGACGTGGTCGGCGCTCTGTGCGAAAACAACGACAAGTTCGCCATCGACCGCCCGCTGCCCAAAATTGAGCTTGGCGACCTGATCGTCATCCACGACACGGGCGCGCACGGCCACTCGATGGGCTATAACTACAACGGCAAGCTGCGAAGTGCGGAGGTGCTGCTGCGGCCGGCCGGATCGGCGGAGCTGATCCGCCGCGCGGAAACGCCCGCGGATTATTTCGCGACGCTGGATTTTTTGCATTTGTTTGGCCGTTGACGCAAACGCAAAAAACGGATACACTATATTATACAACATGGGGGCGAATCCGGTTTCGACGGGGATCGTGGAGGCAGGATAAGCGAGCCGAAGACCCGTGCTTCGTTAAAAACGGGATCAGTCTAAAGTAACTGACAGCTACAATACTTTACCCGTCGCGGCTTAACGCCGTGACCGTTCGCCCGCGAAGACCTATCGTTGCGGATACGGGCGTCATTTAGGATAGGGAACGAACCTGCCTAAGCTTTGCGGCAGGCCGGACTTATGAAGCTACCGGAACCGGGATCCTGCCGACGGGAGCCCGGGAAAGGGAATTTTAAACCATCGGCTACGCTCGTAGAAAGTCGTGTTAACAGGTTTTCGGACGGGGGTTCGACTCCCCCCGCCTCCACCACATAAGAACGCTAATTTTGATACAACGCGTATCGAAGTTAGCGTTTTTATTTTGCGCACCCCTACCGCTAAAAGGTCTTGATTTCAGGGTATTTTGGCGGCTTTTTTGTTTTCTCCCGTTTGTCGGGTGCTAACGAAAATACCCGCCAGCGGAAGGGCAAGACGGAAATCGTTCTGCACTCGACAAACGGGTAACCGTGGGGTGTTCACACAACAAACGGGAATAAAGCGGATTTGAACAGGGGTGCAACAGCAAACGGGAAATGAGTATCTCAAGCAACAACTTCCTCAGTCGCAATAATCATCAGTGTTTTGTGATTTAACTCAGGAAAGGAAGTCCACTGAGTATGCCGCTGCCATTAACCATCGGGTTGAGGGATTGAAAACTGTTTAACAGCGTCGTAATACTCGTCAACGAGTTATGAATAAAAAAGCGTCATGGTTATCTACAATAACGTCATTTTTATTATAGGTAAATGAGAGGTTGTCTAGCTTCTTACAAAGGCATTTCTTTCCAAATGACGGAGCGGTGGCCGTATTTTTTGCTTCAAGTAATAAAATTTGATGTGTCGAGCGCATCGGATAAATTACCATACCATCAAATTCACATAAGGTTCTACCGTTATTAGTGTTTTGGTAAACCATTACACTTCCCGGGACCAATATACTTGTATCGTTCTTAACATCTTCTAAAAGCTTCTTTTTTAAGAACTCTACTTCGTGTCTTACATCAGTATTGCCGTTGTCGTGGTTTAATAGTCTATCGATTTCTGATACGCGCTTGTTCTTGCCTCGTACACAAAGCACACATTCCGAATTATCAATCGTCGGTTTAATAATTACTGGCCTTCCCGAGAACAGATGAAAAAGGAAAAACTTTACTGAAAGCAAATACTTTGTGTCACAAGACATAATCGTATTCAATGTTCGTAAGTAGCTAATGACGGTTTTTAATATTCTTAATGCAGTAGTCGCTTTCTTCTCGCTACGATTTTTAATTGATACGAGGATTGTTTTCTCACCTGAATGCCGGTTATAAAACCCTACACGGGTATTATTGAGGTGTTCCAAATCATAAAACAAGCGGTTTGCTACATGAACTTCTTCACGTGTAAATGTTAGTTTAAGTATGCCAGCTTCTGAATAATCACGTGTTTGCCTATATGTGAATATGTCGGCGCCGTTAGACACCGAGAGTCGGCGTGCTTAGACACTCGCGTC
>CAZKGE010000156.1:0-5208 GCA_964552065.1 uncultured Oscillospiraceae bacterium
GACTGGTCCCTTTGGTGGAGGTTTGGAGGCGGAGCCTCCAACGTCCTCCCTCGTCCCTTGCTGCGCTCAAACACAACAAAAGAAACGCCGAAGCTCCTGCTTCGGCGTTTCTTTTGTTGCGTGTTCCGTGGGTTCGCCCGCGCCTTAGCCGGGCGGCCATTTCATCTGGCGGCCGCCGATGAGGTGCAGGTGCAGGTGCGGCACGCTTTGCTGGCCGAACGTGCCGACGTTGGACACGACGCGGTAGCCGTCGCGGTCGATGCCGAGCTCGCGGGCGAGCTTGCCCGCGACCTCGAACATGCGGCAGAGCACGGCGTTGTCCTCGGGGGTCAGCGCGCCGACGCTTTCGATGTGCTTTTTCGGGATGATGAGCACGTGGAAGGGGGCCTGCGGGTTGATGTCGTGGAAGGCGAGGACGAGATCGTCCTCGTAGGCTTTTTCGGCGGGGATGGCCCCTTCGATGATCTTGCAGAAGATGCAGTCGCTCAAGCGGATTCCTCCTTTCCAATCAGGATATTGCCGCTGACGGCGGTGGGGGTGATAAAGGCGATCTCGCCCTCGGGGCCGGGGCGGCGCACGCGCGCGTACTCGCGCGAGTAGCCCGTGCCGTCGGACTCGAGGAGCACTTCGAGCTGTTTTCCGATCAGGCCGGCCAAAAACGCGGTCTCAAGCTCGCGCCCGAGCGCGATCAGCTCCGCCGCGCGCGCTTCACGCACGCGCTTTGGTATTTGGTCCGGCATGGCGGCCGCGGCGGTGCCCTTGCGCGCGGAGAACGGAAACACATGGACGCGCGAAAAGCCCATCCCGCGCACGAACGCGAGGGTCTCGGCGTACTCGGCGTCCGTCTCGCCGGGGAAGCCCGCGATGACGTCCGTGGTCAGCGCGCAATCGGGCATCACCTGGCGTAAAAGGGCGGCGCTGCGCGCATAGGCGGCGGTATCGTAGCGGCGGCGCATGCGGTGAAGGACCGCGTCCGACCCGCTCTGCAGGGAGAGATGGAACTGATGGCAGACGCAGGGGAGCGCAGCCACCGTTTCAACAAAGCGCTCGTCGACGAAGCCCGGCTCGAGCGAACCGAGGCGCACGCGGGTCAGGCCGGGGGTTGCATTGGCCAAACGCAGCACATCGAGCAGGCCGCAGCCGCCCAGGTCTTTGCCGTAGCTGGCCAGGTGGATGCCGGTCAGCACGATCTCGCGGTACCCGGCGGCGGCGAGCGCGGAAAGCTCGTGCGCGACGCTTTCGAGCGGCCGCGACCGTACGGGCCCGCGCGCGTAGGGGATGATGCAGTAGGCGCAGTAGTTCGCGCAGCCGTCCTCGATCTTGAGCGTGGCGCGCGTGCGCCCGTCGCGCATGGCGGACAGCGGCTCAAACGCGCTTTCGGCGGTCAGCTCGTTTACGGAGAGCAGCGCGCCCCGGCCCGCGCCGCGCTGTTCGAGCGCGCGGGTCACAAGCTGCACGATCTCGGCCTTGCGGTCCGTGCCCACGACGAGCGACACGCCGGCAAGGTCCGCGACGGCCGCGGGGTCGGACTGCGCGTAGCAGCCCACCGCGGCGACGATCGCGCCGGGGTTATTCCGGTGCGCGCGGGACAGAAGCTGGCGGGATTTCGTGTCACTCGTGCCGGTGACGGTGCAGGTGTTGACGACGTACGCGTCCGCGCGCTCCGAAAACGGCACGATTTCCCAGCCGGCCGCCGCGAACAGTTCGCGCATGGCCTCGGTCTCGTATTGGTTGACTTTGCAGCCGAGCGTGGCGAACGCGACGTTCATTGTTCGGCCTCGTAGAGCAGGCTCGCGAGCATCGCAAGCCCCGCGGTCTCCGTGCGCAGGATCGTGCGCCCGAGGGAAACCGCGATTGCGCCGCGGGATTGCAGCTTCTCGATCTCCCGCGGTTCAAATCCGCCCTCCGGCCCGATGATGGCCGCGGCGCTCGCAAACGGCCCCCGCGCGCGCAAAGCCCGCTTGAGCGTGACCGCGCGCTCCTCCTCGTAGGCGACGAACACCGCGTCGAACGCGGCAAGATCGAGCGCGTCCAGCGAAATGAGCGGCAAAACCTGCGGCAGGATGCCGCGCCGCGATTGCTTGGCGGCCTCGTCGGCGACGCGCTGGTAACGCGCGCGCTTTTTTTCAAAATCGCTTCCCGGCACGGGCACGCAGCGCGCCGAGAGCGCGGGCTGAATCGCAAACGCGCCGAGTTCGACGCACTTCTGCACGATCAGCTCCATCTTGCCTGCTTTGGGGAGCGACTGCACCAGTGTGACGCGGCAGCGCGGCTCGGCGGGCGACGGGCGCGCGTTCGTCGCGCGGCAGAGCGCCTCGCGCTCCGTCACGCTCATGAGCACGCCGTCGTAGTCGACGCCGTTCCCGTCGCAGAGCTCGACCGCGTCGCCTTTTTTTAGCCGCAGCACGCGGGAGAGGTGGTGTACGTCGCCGCCCGGAATGCGCGCCGCGCCGTCCGGCAAAAACTCGTTTGTAAAGAAGCGGTGCATACGGAAAAACTCCTCCGGCTCAGGCGCGCGACAGGATCGCGATCCAGTCGTCGCTTTCGAGCACGCGCTCGACCAAAAAGCCCGCCTGCGCGAGCGCCGCGAGCACCTCGTCCTTGCGCTCGCCGATGATGCCGCTCGTGATAAACGGCGCGCCCGCGCGCGCGCAGCGCCGCGCAAACGGCGCGAGGCGGATGATCACGTCGGCCACGATGTTGGCCGCGAGCAGGTCGTAGGCGCCGAGCGCGGCGTTCTGCACGGATTCGTCGGTCAGCACGTCGCCGACGTAGATGCGGTACCGAGCGGGGTCGATGTCGTTTCTTTGCAGGTTTTCCTCGGCAATGTCGCGCGCGACGGGGTCGATGTCGACCGCGACGGCGCTTGACGCGCCGAGAAGCAGCCCCGCGATCGAGAGGATGCCGCTGCCGCAGCCGAAGTCGATCATCTCGTCGCCCCCGTGCACGACGGTTTCGAGCAGCTCGAGGCACATGCGCGTGGTCTGGTGCGCGCCGGTGCCGAACGCCATACCCGGGTCGAGCACGAGCGTTTTGCGGTCCCCCGCGGGCGGCGGGGTTTCCCAGCTCGGCACAATAAGGAGCCGCCGGCCGATCGCCATGGGCTTGTAGTGGCGCTTCCAGTTGTTCGCCCAGTCCTCGTCGTCGACCGTTTCCACGGCGACGGTCAGCGGGCCAAGCTCAAACGGCAATTCGAGCGCGCGCAGCCGCTCGACGGCGGCCCTCGCCTGCTCCGGCACGTGCTCGTTCTCCGGCAGGTCCGCAACGTATGCGATCACGCGCGGTTCGTCCGCGCCGAGCCGGTCCGCGTCCGCAAAGTCCCAGTATTTGGCCTCCGCGTTTAAAAACCGGCTCACGGCCGCGTGGCTCTCCTCGAGCGCAAGGTTAGAAAGCCCCGCGCTCATCAGCGCGCCGGATACGAGCTCCATGCCCTCGTCGGCCGTATAGACGGAAATCTCCAGCCATTTCATCATCCAGTTTTGCGGCGCCAAAATGCCCAAAATCCCGGGCCGGCCGCGCCGCCCTCCGCACTTGAGTATAGCACCGATTGACACTGCCTATCAATCATGCAATACTTTTTCCATGGGGGGAGAGGGGCTGTTCAACAATCGACCGCTCTGCACGGCGTTTATCGGGGTTGCGCTGGGCATACTGCTCGCCCGCGCGCTCCCCGAAAGGAACGCTGCGCTGATCGCCGCGGCGATGCTGCTGCTCGTGCTCGGCGAGGCGCAGTTGCTCGGCAGGCGCGGCGCGCTGCTGCTTGTCGCCGCGGCGCTGATCGGGTTATTGCGCGCAGGGCTGCCGGTCCGGGAAGCCATACCCGCGGGAACGGTCCGGTTGACCGGCACGGTCGCGGAGCAGCCGGAGGAAACGGACGGGACCTATGGACTGCTGCTTCGCGGCGTATCGCTCGGCGGCGAGCCGGTCCGCGGCCGCGTGCGCCTTGTGGTCGAGGCCGAAACGCCCGTCGTCTACGGCCAGCGCGTCGATGTGACAGCCGCGCTGCGGGAGCCAACCTACAACGCCGCGTATTATGAGTATCTCGGCGTCGTGGCGCTTGCCGAGGGCGAACCCGCGACGCTGACGCTGTCCGCGCCGGAACGGGACGCGTACGGGCTGCTCGTCGATCTTCGCGCCGCGCTGTCCGCGCGCATCGAAGAGTTATTCCCAGAAGAACCGGGCCTCGCCGCGGGCATGCTGCTCGGCTACAAGGGCGGGATGGAGAAGAGCACGACCGACGCGATGTACGACGCGGGCGTGGGGCATCTGCTCGCGGTGTCCGGCATGAACGTCGCCATCCTCGCCGCGGCGCTGCTGCCGCTTTTGCGCTTCGACCGCCCCGTGCTGAAGCTTTTGATCCTCGGCGCGTTCCTCGTGCTCTACACGCTTTTGACCTGCGCCGCGCCGTCGATCGTGCGCGCGTCGGTCATGCTGTTTACGCTGCACGCGGCGTTTCCGCTGCGAAGGCGCGCGGACACGCTGTCCGCGCTCGCGTTCTCGGGGCTCATCCTCCTGCTGTTCCAGCCCGCCGCGCTGCTCTACGCGGGCTTCCAGCTCTCGTTCCTCGCCGTGTACGGGCTGGCGCTGCTCTACCCGGTCTTGCGCGACCGGCTCAGATTCCTCGGCGGCGCGTTTGCGGACGTGCTCGCGGGCAGCGCCGCGGCGCTCCTTGCCACGCTGCCCTCGTCCGCGCTGTTCTTTTCCAGCGTGTCCGTCGTCGCGCTCCTTGGCAACGTGCTCGTGCTGCCGGTGGCCGCGCTGTTCCCCGTGCCCGCGCTTATCGTGGTGCTGCTCTCCTACGTTTCGCTGCCGCTGGCCAAGGCCGTCGCCCCTGCGCCCGGGTTTTTGCTGTCGGTCGTCGTGTCGGCCGCGCGCGCGACGAACGGCCTCTCCGCCGCCGTACCCAGGCCGTCCGTTGCGGCGTTTCTCCTGTATCTGCTTGCGATCCTGTTTGTGTCGCGGCTGACGAAGCGCGACGCGAAAACGCGCGCGCTTTACGCGCTCGCGGCGCTCACGCTGTCGTTGCTCGTCTGGCGGATTTAGGGTATACTGTTGCCGTATGGAAGAGTATCGGGCAAGGCCGGACGCGCAGCTGTTCGACGCGCTCAAGAACAGGGAAGTGTCGGGCGCGTACTATCTGTTCGGCGCGGAGGAATACGCCATCGAGCAGGCGGAGAAGCGGTTTCTCGGCCTGCTTTTGCCCGCCGC
>CAZKGE010000157.1:0-5125 GCA_964552065.1 uncultured Oscillospiraceae bacterium
CTCGACGACGGCCGCATCACCGACGGGCAGGGACGGACCGTGGACTTTAAGAACACGATCCTGATCCTGACGAGCAACCTCGGCTCCGACGTCATCCTCGACGGCATCGGCGCAAACGGCGAGGTCTCGGCTGCGGCCAGGTCTACGGTCGAGCGGCTCCTGCATAGCGCGTTCCGGCCGGAGTTTCTCAACCGGCTCGACGAGACCGTGTTCTACAGGCCGCTGACGAACGACAACCTTGTCGCGATCGTCGACCTGCTCATCAAAGACCTTGCCAAGCGGCTTGCGGGCAGGCAGTTATTTGTGCGCGTGACCGACGCCGCAAAGGCGTTTATCGTCGAGCATGGCTCCGATCCGCAGTTCGGCGCGCGGCCGCTTAAGCGCTACATCCAGTCGCACGTTGAGACGCTGATCGCCCGCGCGATCATCAGCCGCGACCTCGCGCCCGAAACCACGCTTACCGTGGACGTCGAGGTCGGGGAGCTGGTTGTGAGGTAGGGGACGAGGGAACGGCGAGGGCTCTGCCCTCGCGCACCCGCTTCTTTTCTCAAAGAAAAGAAGCAAAAGATAGGGGAGGCAGGTGCTTATATAGACCTTTTCCTTTGGGTTTCCAAAGAGACTTGTCCCTTTGGCAGGGCGCAGGGGCGGCGCCCTTGCAAGAAAAAGCGTACCCCATCAAAATGGAAAGCCGCATTGCGGCTTTCCGTTTTTGTCGAACCGTGGTAGAATGGCGCCATGAAACACGGATTCTCTTTGCTCGTTTGGCTAATTGCCTGCGTCGTTTTGCTGGCGGCCGCGCTGTTTACAGGCTGCGCGCTGGTGGCGCCGCCGCAGGCAACGCCCGCGCCCACCGAAACGCCCGCGGCCGAGACGGTCGAATTTGCCGAGATCGCGACGCCCACGCCGACGGCGGTGCCGACGCCGGTCCCGACAAACACGCCTGCGCCCACACCCGTTCCGGAGCAGTTCTCGGTCGTGTGGCTGACGGACACACAGTTTATCAACTCCCTGTATCCCGACACGCTGCTGAAAATGATGCAATGGGCGGCGGACAACTCCGCGGCGAACAACACGAAGCTCGTCGTGCACACGGGCGACATTGTCAACGACTTTGAGTCGCGGCGGCAGTGGGAGACGGCCGGCATCGCGTTTTCGGTGCTGACGGACCGCGTGCCGTTCCTCGCGGTCTGCGGCAACCACGACGTGGGTACCGAAACGGTTACGTATACGCGCTTCAAAAAATATGTCGCGGCGCTGTACCCGGACCAGTCGATCCTGTTCGACGGCGGGCGCGGCGCTTATGCGCTCATCGATACGGACGAGATCAAGCTGCTCTTCGTCGGCACCGGCTGGGGCTACAACGACGCGTCGGTCGCGTACCTCAACGGCGTGCTCGACAAGTTCCCGGACCGCGTCGCCGTGCTGTGCGTGCACAGCTATCTTGACGAGAACGGTGCGCGCACGGACGGCGGCGACATTCTGTTCGACGAGGTCGTGACGAAGCACGCGAACGTGCGGCTCGTGCTCTGCGGCCACCGCGAGGGTGTCGCGCGGCTGGAGACGCCGCTCGACGACAACGGCGACGGTGCGATAGACCGCACGGTGGTTCAGCTTTTATACAACTACCAGTCCGAGCGCAGCAACGACGGCGGCGGATTCCTGCGGGTGCTGACGTTCACGCCGTTCGCGCGCAGGCTTGACGTTAAGACGTATTCACCGCCGCTCAACGAGTATCTCACGGACGATGCCGCGCAGTTTACGATTGAAAACGCGTATTAAATGGCGGAAAGCAAATTTGCGGGGCTTACTGAAAACTGACGAAATTGGGGCCATTTTGCAGGGGCGCCGCCCCTCTCCACAGTTCGCAATGGTCGCGCGAGCTTTCAACGGCTCGCACTCTCTTGCTCACCGGGCCTGCGCTTCGCTGTTTCCGTCACAGGCGGCGCTCAGCTTCGGTCCCCCGCCAAAGGGACAAGTCCCTTTGAAAACCCAACGAATTGCGTATCGCTGCCTGCGGGTTCCAAGGGCCTTCGGCCTTTGGCTGGGGTTTAAGGACGGAGTCCCCAACGTACTACTTCTTTCCGTACCCCTGCAACCCTCGTGCATCTCATACCTATTCCAACCATCCAAAAGGGGCCCTTTCAAGCCCCTTTTTTCGTCTTTTTCGTCCTTTCCTCCCGTTCCCCATCAATACCCAATCGCCACCGCAAACAGCAGCAGCCCAGACGTGACCGCGACGATCGCAAGCTGGAACGGCAGGGTCCACCGGGCCCATTTGCCGTAGCCGAGGCCGACGATGCCGAGCGAGATGAGCAGCACCGGGTTGGTCGGATAGAGCACGTTCGAGAAGCCGTCGCCGAACGCGAACGCGAGCACGGAGACCTGGCGCGTTACGCCGAACAGGTCGGCCAGCGGCGCGATCAGCGGCATGAGCAGGAAGGCCTTGGCCGAGCCGCTCGAGATGAACAGGTCGAGCGCGAGCACGAGCCAGTAGATCAAAAGCGCGACCATGCCGCGGCCGGCGCCCTCGGCGAGCCGCACGATGAAGTACAGGATCGTGTCGAGTATCTTGGCGGTCACGAGCATGTACTTGATCGAGCTCGCCATCAGGATCAGCAGCACGGCGGGCAGGATGCTGACCACACCCTGGCCGAACGAGCGGAGAAATGCGCGAACGCCCATACCGGTCAATAGCGACGATGCCGTGCCGGCCACGAGGAATATCAGCGCGATCACGGGCATGATTAAATCCTGCAGCGGCGGCAAAACCGACGACGAGAGGATCAGCAGCACGCCGAAGCTCAGCACGCCGGCGAATACCATGAGCGCGCGGTCGAAGCGCCGGTCCTTGGTAAACGTTGCGCGCATTGCAAGAAAGCGCGCCGCGGCGTCTGGATCATAGGCGAGCGAGCGCGACGGATCGCGCTCGATGCGCTTTGCGTAGGGGATCAAGAACAGCAGCAGCATGCCGTACAGGATGACGTAGGTCACGAGCCGCAGCCAGATCGCGGAGAACATTGGCAGCCCGGCCAGCTCCTGCGCCACGCCCACCGTAAACGGATTGCACACGCCGGTCGAGAAGCCGCAGCCCACGGCGAGCAGGCTCATGCCCAGGCCGACGAGCGCGTCCCAGCCGAGCGAATACGCGAGCGCGACGGCGATCGGCACGAGCGGCACGACCTCCTCGAACGAGCCGACGAACGCGCCGAGCGAGAGGAAGAACAGCGTGATTACGGCGAGCAGACGGTATTTTTTATCGGCGAACGAATGGTGCAGCCGGCTGAGCATATAGCGCATCAGCCCGCTTGCGTCCAGCGCGTTGAAGGCGCCGCCGATCACGAACAGGAACACGATGATCGCGATGATCGTGATGCCGCCCGCCGCGCCGAGCACGAGAAACGGCGAGAGCAAGAACTTCCAGACCGTCAACCCGTTTTCGGCGGGCGCGTACGTGCCCGGCACGACGGTCTCCTGCCCGCCGACGAGCGTGCGCACGTACTCGCCGGAGGGCAGAAGGAACGTGAGCGCGTACGTGACGAGCATCAGTGCGAGCAGCATAATAAGCGCGGTGACGAACGATTTTTTGTTGATGTTGAGGACCCGCCGATCCCGGTTCTCCATATCCGCCCCATCTCCATCTCCTGAATTACCGGCAGTATACCATAAATTTCCGCGCGCCGCTCCAGCGAATGAAAGATTGTAAAAACCGGTTGAAAATGGAACATGCCCACGGTATACTAGCTATATCATGGGGGAGTAGTTGGCGCGAGGGCAATCGCGCTCCAAGTCAACATGCATGGCGGCAGACCTGCCGTCTGGCTTGGATGAAATAACCAGACTCATGTACGATACAGGGCCGCCTGCCATCCGTACATGTTTTTTTATCGTTACGGGCAAAGTATACGGGGTAAGCAAGGCGTGCTAAAAAACGGACAGAAGGAGGCCACCGTGCAATTCTATCTATTGGAAAAGGAAGCCGTACTGAACGAGGTCGGCAGCGGCGAACGCGGTCTTCGTTCGGCCGAGGCCGAACAGCGGCTGCTGCGGGACGGGAAGAACCGGCTCAAGGAGGCCGAAAAGCCCACGCTTGCCGCGCGGTTCTTCGCGCAGATGAAGGACCCGATGATTTTGATCCTTCTGGTCGCGGCGGCCATCTCGGGCGTGACGTCGTTCTACGAGGGCGAGAGCTTCGCGGACGTGATCATCATTCTGGCCGTCGTGATCATCAATGCGGTGCTCGGCGTCTATCAGGAGAGCAAGGCGGAGAAGGCGATCGAGGCGCTGCAGAAAATGTCGGCCTCGCTGTGCCGCGTGCTGCGCGACGGACAGATTCAGCGCCTTAAGAGCGAGGACCTCGTCGTCGGCGACGTCGTGCTGCTCGAGGCGGGCGACGCCGTGCCGGCGGACGGGCGGCTGATCGAGTGCGCGAGTTTGCAGGCCGAGGAAGCGGCGCTGACGGGCGAGAGCGTGCCCGTGCAGAAGCTGCTCGACGCGCTGCAGCTTGGCAGCGCGAGGGACGTCCCGCTCGGCGACCGCCGCAACATGGTCTATATGGGCAGCACGATTGTATACGGCCGCGGTAAGGCGGTCGTCACGCACACGGGCATGCAGACGGAGATGGGCAAGATCGCCGACGCCATCGCCAAAACGGAGGAGGGCAAGACGCCGCTGCAGATCAAGCTTTCGCAGCTTTCGCGCATCCTGACCTGGCTTGTGCTCGGCATCAGCGCGTTTATCTTCGCGCTGAACCTGATCCGCTCGCGCAATTTGTCCGGCGAGTTCCTGCTCGACACGTTCATGATCGCCGTCTCGCTCGCGGTGGCCGCGATTCCGGAGGGCCTGGTCGCGGTCGTGACAATCGTGCTGTCGATCGGGGTCACGAACATGTCAAAGCGCAACGCGATCATCCGCAGGCTGACCGCGGTCGAGACACTTGGCTGCGCCGAGATTATCTGCTCGGATAAGACCGGCACGCTGACGCAGAACAAGATGACCGTCGTGGACGCCTATGGCCCGGACAGGGCGCTGCTCGCGGCCGCGCTTGCGCTTTCGAGCGACGCCGAGATCAACGCCGGCGGCGAGACCATCGGCGAGCCGACGGAGTGCGCGCTCGTCAACCATGCCG
>CAZKGE010000158.1:0-5041 GCA_964552065.1 uncultured Oscillospiraceae bacterium
GAAGCCCCACAGTTCACAATGGCCGCACACGCCCAAAGGGGCGTGTGCGGCCATTGTGAACTGTGGGCCGCAAAGCGGGAGCCCTAAACGTACCTACTTGCATCCGTTCCCAAGCGCGGACGAATCGAGCCGGTCGAAGCGGACCAGAAAGTCCGCGAGCTTTCCCGCGATGACGGCGACGCCGCCCGCTGTGTCGCTCTCGATGTTGAGCGGCAGCAGCGGCTCGTGCAGCGAGAGCCGCAGCAAGAACCAACCGTCGCCATCGCCTTTGGGGAACTCGACGCGCACGCCCTCGTAATTCGGCTCGGCAATATGCCAGCGCTGTTCGGCGGCGTGGCGCTTAAGCGCCTCGAGCACCTCCGCGCCGTAGGCTGTCGCGTCGTCGCCCGCGATCTCCATGCGGATCTCGACGCTCTCGATCGGCTCAGGCAATGTGTCGATCAGCGAGAGCAGCGCGCGGCCCTCGTTCTTGAGCTTCGCCATCTTGACGAGCAGACGGGTCACAAGGTACGCGCCGTCGTCGAGAAAGTAGTTCTCGCGGAGGGCCGCGTGGCCCGAGGTCTCGATCGCGAGCTGGCAGTCCTGGCCGGCGTTATTCAGCCGGATCGCCTCGTTGATCACGTTGCGGTAGCCGCGCTTGAAGCGGTGATGCACGCCGCCCTTCTCCTCGATAAACCGCGTCAGTCCCGTCGACGTGATCGAGTCCGTCACGATCGTCGTGCCGGGATGCTCTTCGAGCACCGCGGCGGCGATCAGCGCGATCAGGCGGTTGCGGTTAAGCTCTGTGCCGTCGGCGGCCACGGCGCCCGCGCGGTCGACGTCCGTGTCGAATATGATGCCGAAGTCCGCGTTCGTCTCGCGCACGCGCGAAGCGATCGATTCCATCGCGCGCGCGTCCTCGGGGTTTGGGGCGTGGTTTGGGAAGCGGCCGTCCGGTTCGAGGAACTGGCTGCCGGAGATATCCGCGCCGAGCGGGGCAAGCACCTTGCCCGCGTAAAAGCCGCCCGCGCCGTTGCCCGCGTCGACGACGATGGAAAAGCCCGCGAGCGGCCGCTCGTAGTCGGCAGCGTTCACCGAGCGGCGCACGAAGTCGACGAGCGTGCCGGCGTATACGGACAGAAAATCGGTTTGCGACAGCTTCCCGCGCGTTTTATCCGCCGGTACGCCCCGCGAAGCGAGGGTCAGTATCTCCGCGATGTCCTGTTTTTCAAGCCCGCCTGTGCGCGTAAAGAACTTGAGCCCGTTGCGGTTGAACGGCAGATGGCTCGCGGTGAGCATGATGGCTCCGTCGAACGCGTAGCCGTCCGTGACCGTAGAGAGGAACATCGCGGGCGTGCTGGAAAGGCCGAAGTCAACGAGGTCCGCGCCCTGCGACAGAACGCCGTCCGCAAAAGCGGCGAGCAGTTGTTCGCCCGAGAGCCGCGGGTCACGGCCGACGGACAGCGAGAGCCTGTCCTTGGATAGCCTCTGCTTTAGGAACGCGACGAACGCCGCGCCGATGTCACGCGCCGCCTCGGCCGTCAGGTTCACGGCCTGTCCCTCGACGCCCTCCATCGCGACGCCGCGGATATCGCTTCCGTTTTGGAGCGCCCTGTAATCCATGTTTCGCACCTCCGAACGCGTTATTTCCGCATCCATTGTCGCACGCAGAGCGTCAAACTGTCAACAAAGCGGCAAGCGGCGCTTCGGACGGAAAGACCGCGCCGGTCTGCGGCAGGCCGGTCAGCCGCTGGTGGCGCAGCACCGCGCGGCGCGTGTTCTCGTCAAATATGCCCGTGACCGGTCCCGCGAACAGCCCCTCCGAAAGCAGCGCGTCCTGCAGCGCGCAGACCGCCGCGCCGCGGCAGCCGAGCTCCAGAACGGCCGGCGCGCAGTCGAGTATCGCCGTCACGCGGTCGCCGGAAACGTACGACGGCAGCACGCGCGTGAACGCGCCCGAGGCAAGAGCGGCCCGCCGAAGATCGTGTAGCTGCGCGGGCGGCAGGCGGAGCCCGATGTCGAACGCCGTGCCCGTGCGCCGGCAAAGCGGCCCCGTGCGGCGGAACGCGCCGCATACGGAGAGCGGCGTGTCGGCAAGCTCCGCGAGCCGGTCGAGCGCGAGCAGCGCGCGGCGGTCGGTCCAGGCCGTTTCGCATATTGCCCCGCCCGTAAAGTCGGAGCAGGGGAAGCGGAGCCGCGTGACAAACGGCATCTGCGCATCCGGGGGGAGCCAAAAGGCGCTGCACGCGTCGGCGCGCTCGTCATAGACAAGTAAATTCATGCTGCATAATATGACGTCAAAAAAGCGCGCGTTCAGCGGTCCGTCAAAAAACCAGTTTTTTGACGAGATAACCGCTTTTTGCCTCTCGTCCTTCGGACTCCCGGGCGGCAAAAAGCGAGCGGAACCCGCCCCTGCGGGGCGATCCGTTGCGTCGGCAAAGCCGACGCAGCCGGAATCTGTGGATTAAGGGCTGAGGCCGCCGAACCCGGAGGCTTTTTTGATAATCTGCTATGCGTTCGGCGTGTGCGCCGCGCAAGAAACATTTGTTTTTCGACGGTTACGCCTCCGCCGCGCGCGTTGCGCTGCCCGAGGAAGCGAAGAACGCGAGCCCCGAAAACAGCGCGCAAAGCGACGCGAGCACGCGGTAGTAGATCGTGTAGCCGGAGAAGAACGAGGCCGCAAACAGCACGCACGCCGAGAGCGCGTATTTCTTTGCGGCGCCGCGCGCGAACGCGCGTGAAACGCGGCCGCGCCGCTGCTCGCGCAGCGTGTCGCGCTCCTGGCGGATGCGCTCGTAAACGTCTTTGTCGGTGGGATAGGTTTTGCTTTTCTCGGCCGCCTCCGCGACCGCGTCCGGTTCGAGCAGCAGAACGTCCGGGCGGCAGCGGCGCTGGAACGCGCGCGCTTCGTCCGCGTACCCGCCGGTGGCAAACAGCGTAAACGGCCCCTCGCAGAGCCGCAGCGCGGGGTACAGCGCGTCGGGGCCGGCCTTCTCGGCGTGCCGCAGCACGACGACGGGGCGGCCATTGACGAGCGGCTCGACGAGCGACAGCAGCTCGTCCTCCGGCATGAATATCAGTTTCTCAAAAAAGACCGCGCGCCGGATGCGCGCCCGCTCGTGCAAAAGAAAGCGCGCGTACCGCGCCTCGCGCACGATGCGCATGCCGACCATGGCGGCCGCGAGCGCGATAAGAGAGAGCGCCGCGGCGATCCGCACGGACTCGACGAGCGTGCGGAAGTACAGAAACGCCGCGGCAAAAAGCACGGCGCGGATGGCGAAATAGTCGAGCGCGCGCGCAAAAAGGCTCCTGCCGCCGCCAAACCGCTTGCGGAACACCGCGTCCTCCGCAGACCGCATCCGGCACCCCTCCTTTCGTAAAAACCAAATTTTCTTTCCATTGTTGCCCTTTTTACGGCGGGTATACTATAATGATGTCAATATGAAGGATGCTGATTGGGAGGCTGTCGATGCGAATCGGCGTGCTGGGCGGCACATTTAATCCCATACATAACGCGCACCTGCAGATGGCGCAGTGCGCCAAGGACGCGCTGAATCTGGACAAGGTTCTGATGATGGTCGCCTCCGACCCGCCGCACAAGAAGGTCGACGGCCACATCGGCGCCGACATTCGCTTCTTTATGACTCAGCTTGCCTGCCGGAACATGCAGGGCATCGAGGCGAGCAACGTCGAGCTGCGCCGCAAGGGCAAGAGCTATACGCTCGACACGCTGCTCGAATTAAAGAAGCAGGAGCCCGGGGCGGGGCTCGTGCTGATCATCGGCAGCGACATGCTGCAGGGCTTTGTCGGCTGGCACCAGCCCAAGGACGTGGCCAAGCTGTGCGAGATCGCCTGCGTGCCGCGCAAGGGGCTTTCGTCGGCGGACAAGGTCGCCGCGGCGACGCTGCGCCGCGACTACGGCGCAAAGCTCACCATGCTGCCGGCCTGCGCGGACGCGATCTCGTCGACCGAGATCCGCCGCTTGATGGAGGAGGCGCTGCCGATTTCGGATTTTGTGCCGAAAAACGTGGAATGGTATCTGTACGAGAACGGGCTGTACTTCCCGCCGGAGCTCAAGGAGACGCAGGCCGCGCTGAAGAAGGCGCTTTCGCCCGTGCGCTACCAGCACGTCGTGGGCACGATGATCGAGGCGGTGCGGCTTGCCGCGCTCTGGGGCGCGGACCCGAAAAAAGCGCGGCTTGCGGCGCTTCTGCACGACTCGGCCAAGGAGCTCGACAAGCGCGCGCTCACCGTGCTCTCTGGCGACGATTCCGGCATTCTGCCGGTGCTGCACGCGTTTGCGGGCGCGGTGCTGGCCCGGACCGAGTACGGCGTGACCGACGGGGACGTGCTGCGCGCCATCCGGCTGCACAGCACCGGCGACTATGCGATGACGACGCTCGACAAGGTCATCTACCTCGCGGACATCACGGAGCCTACGCGCAGCTTCGAGGGCGTGGACGGCTACCGCAAGGCGCTCAAGAAGGGCGCGGACGAGGCGATGATATTTGCGCTGGCGCAGACGGAGAAGCGGCTACTCGCGGCCGGGGCGAAGTTCCATCCCTCGTCCGCGCGCGCGCTGGCCTATTATCAAAATCTGAAGGAGGTATCCCGTTGAAGGAAACGATCAAGGCGCAGGTGGACAAGCTCTGCGAGCTGCTCTACGACAAAAAGGCGCAGAACATACTCGCCATCCGCGTTGCGGAAAAGACCGTGATTGCGGACTGGTTCATCATCGCGAGCGGGCGCGTGCCGCAGCAGGTGAAGGCGCTGTGCGACGAAATCGAGGAGAAGGCGCCGGGGTTCGGTCTCGCGCTGCGCCGCCGCGAGGGGTATTCGGACGGCCGCTGGGTCGTGCTGGATCTTGCCGACATCCTCGTACACCTGTTCGTACCGGACGAGCGCCGCTATTATAACATGGAGCGCCTCTGGGACGAGGACAACAGCGCAATCAACTATTCCGCCCTGCGCGATGAGAAACCGTCCGAGGCATAGCGGACAGAAAGCGCTTTTTTTATGAAAGAAAAACTGCGCGACCTTGTCGCGGACGACCGGCCCAAAA
>CAZKGE010000159.1:0-5034 GCA_964552065.1 uncultured Oscillospiraceae bacterium
TTCGAGGGCTCTGCCCTCGAGCTCCCGCCAAAGGAACACGTCCCTTTGGAAACCCAATATAAAACGTTAAAGAAAAATGCTTTACTGCTTTTGCATCTTTTGCTTCTTTTCTTTAAGAAAAGAAGCGGGTGTTTGCGGGCAGAGCCCGCAACGTCCTTTTTTTAAGAGCGCGAGGGCGGAGCCCTCGCACCTCCCAAACCCCGTATCTTGACAATTCCCGAAGCCGCCCATAGAATTTAGGAACGTAAGGAGAGATTTACCGCGATGCTGAACGAGTTTTCGAGAACGGAGCTGCTGCTGGGCGCGGCCGCGATGCAAAAGCTGGCCGCTTCGCGCGTGGCCGTTTTCGGCGTCGGCGGCGTCGGCTCGTTCGCGGCGGAGGCGATCGCGCGTGCGGGCGTCGGCGCGATCGACGTCATCGACGACGACAGGATCTGCCTGACGAACATCAACCGCCAGCTTTTGGCGACGCACCGTACGATCGGCAAAAAGAAGGTCGAGGTCATGAAAGAGCGGATATTGGACATCAATCCGCGCTGCGAAGTGACCGCGCACGAATGCTTCTACGGCGCGGACAGCGCGGACACGTTCGATCTTTCGGCCTACGACTACATCGTTGACGCGATCGATACGGTTTCCTCCAAGCTAATCCTGATTGAGCGCGCGGCGGCCGCAAACGTGCCGGTGATCAGTTGCATGGGCGCGGGCAACAAGCTCGATCCGACACAGCTTGTGGTTGCGGACATCTACGACACCTCCGTGTGCCCGCTTGCGCGCGTGATGCGGCGGGAGCTCAAAAGGCGCGGCATTGCCGCGCTCAAGGTCGTTTATTCGAGGGAGGAGGCCGGAAAACCTCTCGAGTCCGAGGAGCTGAGCTGCAAAAGCAACTGCGTCTGCCCGCCCGGCGCCGCGCGCAACTGCTCCGCCCGCAGGCAGGTGCCGGGCAGCGTGTCGTTCGTGCCGCCGGTGGCAGGGTTCATACTCGCCGCCGAGGTGGTCAAGGACCTGATAGCGGGCGCGGCGGCGGAAGGCCCGCGGCGGGAGATACCCGAATCGGACGGTTAACCGGCGGATAGACTTCGGCGGCAGCGTTCAAAATACCGGCCCTCTGCGGAAGCGGGGCCGTTTTTACGTGGAAAAGCCGACAGGAGGACATTTCGCAGAGGCCGCCGGTTTGCTCGGCCGAAAACATACGCCGGGATGGGAATCCCACGTCGGTTTGCACGGCATGCGCAAGTTTTTGTACTATCAGTATAATTTTTCCATATTGACACGCCGCATTGCAATGATTATAGTATAATCATTAAAATCCGGATATTTTCAGGATTGTAACGTCTGCGCCACATTCTTTCTTTGTACCCTGACGGCATACGTTTTGCCGTTCAATAAAATCAAGCATGGAAAGAGAGGATTGTCATGAACAAGACCAAAACGTGGAGCACGATGACCCTGGCAATGATCCCGATCTGTATTGCAATCAACTTTGTAGGCGCGCAGATTGCAAACGCGCTGAAGCTGCCGATGTACCTCGATGTGATCGGAACGATCATGATGGGCGCCATCTGCGGCCCGATCCCCGGCATGGTGCTCGGCGCGCTGTCGACGCTGATCAACAGCATCGCCGCGCCCGCGTCGATCGCCTACATCCCCGTCACGATCGCGTTCGGCCTCGTTTCGGGCTGGCTCTCCAAGAAGGGCTTCCTCAAAACGATTCCGAAAACCATCCTGAGCGGCCTCATCATCGCGTTCATCGGCGTCGTGCTTTCCACGCCGATCACCGCGTTGCTCTACGGCGGCATCACGGGCACCGGCCAGAGCGCGCTGATCATCGGCATGCAGGCGGCGGGCATGAGCCTGATGATGGCCACGCTGATTTCGGGCCTCATCACGGAGTTTGCGGACAAGCTGATCTCCGTGGCGATTGTCTACATCGTCACCAAGGCGCTTTCGGACCGCATGCTGTCCAAGTTCCCGCTGGGCTACGTGTACTTCAAGCACGCGGTTGTGGACGACGACATGGACGCGGACAAGTAATCGCGCGATACCAACCGGTTTTTGCCGCTTTTTTGTGCGGTAAAATGAATGTGAGCGGGAGATCCGGGTGCGTCAGGACCGCGCCGCGCACGGTCTCCCGCGTTTTTCGTCCTGGCCGGCATCCATAAAGCGCGAACGCCGATGGCAAGCCCATCGGGGGACGGCGCTGATCTTGCGAAAAACGGAGGGTGCGACATGAACTTCGATGCACTGCACGAGCAGGTCTCCACCGCAAAACGCGGGAAACTCATTTTGGATCTGTATCCGATTACAAAACTGGTGATTCTTTTTTGCTGCAGCGCGGTATCCATCTGCATGCCCGGGTACTACATCGGCTTTGCGCTGACGCTGCTGTTTTTACTTTTGACGCTGACGTGCGGAAAAGCGATGAACTACGGCAGGGTCATGCTTTCCGTGCTGGTGATATTCGTGCTGCTTCTAATCCTCGCGCGGGCGCTGTTCTACGGGAGCGGGCCGGTGCTCGCCAGCTACGGCAGGTTCGCCGTCTATCGGGACGGGCTGATCGAGGGACTGACCAAGAGCAGCGTGATCATGGGCTTCTCGAGCGCGTTCGTGTTCGTCGCCACGACGACGGACTGGGAGAGCCTGATGCTCTCGCTCGAGCAGCACAACTGCCCGCCGAACGCGACATTCGTGATCCTGTCCACGTTCCAGATGATCCCGCAGATGAGCGCGAACGCCAAGGCGATCCAGGACGCGCAGCGCGCGCGCGGCATCGAGACGGAGGCAACCTCAAAACGCGGGCGCGGGCGTTTCTGCCCATGCTGCTGCCGCTTTTGCTCTCGTCGTTTTCGGTGGCGGAGGAGAAATCGCTCGCGCTGGAGACGCGCGGCTTCAACTATCCGTGCCAAAAGACCCGGCTGCGCATCGTGACCGACACGAAGGCGCAGAAGGTGTTCCGGACCGCGTTGATCATCGTCAGCGCCGCCGTCTGCATCGTGGGAGGGTATTACAAATGGCTTGCGTAGAACTGAAAAACGTTTCATACCGCTATCCGGTCTCTCCCGCAAAGAACCTGCGCGGCGTCAGCCTCTCGATCGAGCAGGGGGAGTTTGTCGCCATCATCGGCAAAAACGGCGCCGGCAAGACGACGCTCTGCAACGTGATCCGCGGATTTATCCCGCATTTTTACCACGGCAAGATCACGGGCACGGTCACGGTCAACGGCAAGGATGTTTTGGAGACGGGCATCGGCGAGCTTGCGGCCGACGTCGGGTACGTGTTCCAGAACCCGTTCAACCAGAACAGCGGCATCAAGGTCACCGTTTACGAGGAGATCGCCTACGGGCTGGAGAACCTGGGCATCGCGCGCGAGGAGATATTCGGCCGTGTCGACGCGGTGCTAAAGCTCCTGCGCATCGAGCACCTCGCGGACCGGCACCCGATGAAGCTGTCCGGCGGACAGTGCCAGCGCGTCGCGCTCGCGTCCGTGATCGTGATGGAGCCGGCCGTGCTGATCATCGACGAACCGACGAGCCAGCTCGACCCCAAGGGCACGGAGGACGTGTTCCGCATCATCGACACCATGAAGAAAAACGGCAAGACGACGATCCTTGTCGAGCAGAAGATCGATCGGATCGCGGAATACGCGGACCGAGTGATTTTGATGGACGGGGGCGAGATCGTGCTGGACGGGTCCGCGCAGGAGGTCCTAAGCGACGCGCGGCTGCTCGACTACGGCGTCGTGCTGCCGCAGTGCGCGGCGCTCGGGATCGCGCTGCGCGAGCGCGGCTATGCGCTCGACCGCATCCCGATCACGATCGCGCAGGCGAAGGAAGAAATTGGCCGTCTGATGGGGAAGGGGGGCGCAGTCCATGCCGATTCTTGAACTGGACCACGTCAGTTTCGCGTACCCGAACGGGTGCAGGGCCGTCGAAGGCGTCAGCCTGACGGTGAACGCCGGCGAGAAGATCGCCATCATCGGCGAGAACGGCGCGGGCAAGACGACCGCCGCCAAGCTGATGAACGGGCTTTTGCGGCCGACGGAGGGCGAGGTGCGCGTGGGCGGCTGCTCCACCGCGAAAAAGACGGTGGCGGCCATCGCGCGCGACGTCGGGTATGTGTTCCAAAACCCGGACGACCAGATCTGCAACAAGGATATTTACAGCGAGATCACCTATACGCTGCGCTATAACAAGGTCCTCCCGCCGGAGAAAATCCGCGAGAAAGCGATGGATGCGCTCGGCATCGTCGGCCTTGCGGACAAGGGTGAGGAGAATCCCTACGACCTGTCGTATTCGCACAGGAAGTTCGTGACGATCTGCTCCGTGATCCTGCAGGACCCCGCGCTGGTGATCCTGGACGAGCCGACGGCCGGGCAGGACCTCGAGTGCTTAAAGCGCATCGCGGAAATCGTCGACTATCTGCAATCGAAGAGAAAGGCCGTGCTGACGATCACGCACGATATGGAGTTTGTGGTCAACAACTTCGACCGCGTCGTGGTCATGGCCCACGGCAACATCATCGCCGACGGCAGCCCGCAGGAGATATTCTGGGACGACTGCGTGCTGAAGGAGGCGGCGCTGCACCCGCCGTACGTCGGGCAGCTTGCCAAGGAGCTCGGGCTCGGGCGGCGCGCGCTGACGGTCGAAGGGTTTATCCGCGCGCTTTCCGATGACGGCGTTGTGCCGGAGGGCGCGGGCGGGAGCGCCGTATGAGCGCGCCGGTACCGCAGCAGCCGCTGGCGGTCGCGATCGCGCGCACGCCGGACCCGCTGGGTAACTGCGCGGAGCTGTACCGGAGCGCCGCCGCGTTCGTGCGGTCGCTGCGAAACGTGCGCCTTGTGGAAACCGACCGACAGCTTACCTCGGCCGCGGATGCCGCCGATATCGCCGCGGAGTTTTCCGCGCAGGCGGTCGATCTGACGATACTCATGTGTTGCCGGCTGGCGGGGGACGGCCGCATCGTCGAGCCGTTCATGCGCTCCGGCCAGGAGCTGCTGATCTGGAGCGTGCCGGAGCCGGCGCGCACCGGCAGCCT
>CAZKGE010000160.1:0-99 GCA_964552065.1 uncultured Oscillospiraceae bacterium
GGCTCTGCCTCCAAACCTCCGCCAAAGGGACACGTCCCTTTGGAATCCCGTGGAACCTCCGGCAAACAAGTTGGGTTTCCATAGGGCCGCCGGCCCTTT
>CAZKGE010000160.1:199-2762 GCA_964552065.1 uncultured Oscillospiraceae bacterium
GGCGGGTGCTTGAGGGGCCGAAGCCGAGCGCCGCCTGCGGCGGATAAAGCGAGGCATTAGGCCCAGTGAGCAAGGGAGCGGAAGGTAGCGGCTTTAGCCGCTGCACACCGCGACCATTGCGAACTGTGGCGCGAAGCGGAGCCCTCGCAAAAGAATACGTTGGAGGCTCTGCCTCCAAGCCTCCGCCAAAGGGACGTGTCCCTTTGGAATCCCGTGGAACCTCCGGCGAACAAGTTGGGTTTCCAAAGGGCCGCCGGCCCTTTGGCGGGTGCTTGAGGGGCCGAAGCCGAGCGCCGCCTGCGGCGGATAAAGCGAGGCGCACGCTTCACTCCGACACGTCCGCAAACTTCGCCTGTACCAGGTCGCCGAGCGCGCCGGGCGAAAGCTCCATCTGCAGCCCGCGCCTGCCCGCGCTGCAGCAGATCGTATCGAACAGCAGCGCGGTCTCGTCGATCACCGTCAAAAATAGCTTCTTCATGCCGACCGGCGAGCAGCCGCCGTGCACATAGCCCGTCAGCGCGAACAGCTCCTTCTGCGGCAGCATCGCGACGCTCTTTTCCTCCGCCGCACGCGCCGCTTTCTTCAGGTCCAGCGAGCAATTGACGGGCACCACGAACACATGATGCCGGCCGCTCGCGCCGACCGACACCAGTGTCTTGAACGTCTCGTCGCGCGGTTTGCCGACCGCGTCGGCGACCGCCTGCCCGTCGGTGAGCGCCGGGTCGTATTCGTGCACGGCGTACGGGACGTCCCGCGCGTCCAGCAACCGCAGCGCATTCGTCTTCTCCATGCTTTGCCGCGCTACCCTTCGTCGGACCGGCCGCGCGCTTTCGGCGGCCGCCGGCCCGCTTTTGGAGCCATTATACCACGGCGAACCGCGCCGTCAAACGCGCGCCGCGGCGTTTTTCGCGGGTGAACGCGCGGGATGCGCAGCTCGCGCCCAAATCACAGTCCCCACAACAAAGAAACGGTGCGTTGCAAAGCCCGAGGGAAAACACGCCCTTCCCGCCCGGAACGGTTCCGCGCGGGAGCGGGTGCGGTTTTATTCTTGAGCGGCCTCGTGCGACCGGACGACGGCGGCACCGCACTCCTTGCCTGCTCAGACGGCCAATGGGCGCTACTCCTTCGGCGCCATGTAGCCGCGCGGGTACATCGCGTTCTTTTTCTGCAGCACGGTCTTGAATTTCCAGCCGCACTTTGACGCAGCTTCCTTGACCGTCTTCGGGATCGCACCCAGGTCGAAGGCGTACTCGTACACCTTTCCCTCCGGGCCGTACTGCACGCTCTTGACCTTGCGGAACAGCGTCTTGCCGCTTTGGAACGTCGAACCGCCGTCAAAGCCGAATGAGAACCCCTGGCTTGTCTCCGTCGTCTTCTCATACAGATACACAGTCTTGTCCGCCTCGCTCGCGAACAGCGCTGCCTCATAGCGGAGCTTCTTTTTGCCCGTGGAGAAGCTTGCGTCCACGAGCTCCGCGTCGATCGAAAGGTCGGTCCCCTCGCCCTTCTGCGTGCGTACGCCGAGGGCGGCAAGCTGGGATTCGATGTCGGCCAGAATCTGCTGTCTCACGCCACATACCTCCGTTAACATATTTATTTTTTACCCGCGCGGGCACTATGGAACTGCTGCCGCCGCTGCGTTGGGGACTCCGTCCCCAGTCCCGCAGTTCGCAATGGTCGCACACGCCCCTTTGGGATCCCGCGGAGCATCCGACGAACAGATCGGGTTTCCAAAGGGGGTTTCCCCCTTTGGCGGGGTGCAGGGGCGGAGTCCCTGCAAGAGAATACGTCGGGGGCGTTGCCCCCGATCCCCCACCAAAGACCGAAGGCCCTTGGAACCCATTCTGCCGGGCGCATGATTTGCTTATTCCGCCCATATTTGGGTTTCCAAAGGGGGTCCCCCCCCCCTTGGCGGGGTGCAGGGGCAGAGCCCCTGCAAGAGAATGCGCCGGGGGCGTTGCTCCCGTAAAAAGCCCCTACAGCTCTCGCAGCACTAGGTCGGTCGCGCCGTCGTTCACCGGCTCGAGCCGCAGCACCTTTTCGCGGTGCGCGTACTCGGCGAATATCATCTCTTTGAGCGCGGTGCCGAGGCGGTGCCCGTGGATCAGCCGCACGCGGTACACGCCGCCGCCCGCGCGCTTCAGCGCCGCGTCGATCGCGACGCGAGATTGCGCGGCGGTCTTCCCGTGCAGGTCGACCATTATGACGCTCGCCAGGCTCAGCCACATGGCGCCCTCCGGTTCCGCGGCGCGGACGATCCCGCCGCGCGGCTCATTCGCCGCAAAACCCCAGCATGCGCCTCAGCTCCGCCTCGGTCGAAACCCGGTCGTAATCGCCGGTGAGCCGGCCGGGGTCGTGATAGATGACGCCCGCTTTCTCGTTTTGCTCGAGCGCGTCCAGCAGCGCGTCCGCGCCGAACTCGCCGATCAGCTTCGCAAACGCACGCACGCGCAGCTTAGCAAACATCGGGTTCTCACACGGGAATTTTTCACATTCCCAGCAGCCCGCAAGCTTTCTCTCTCGGCAGCAGCCAAATGACATGCACCAGTCCTTGCCCGAGCAG
>CAZKGE010000160.1:2772-5032 GCA_964552065.1 uncultured Oscillospiraceae bacterium
TCCCGCTTCATCGTCCGGTCCCTCCAATCCGTTTGGCCATCATGATGTCCGGCTTGCCGAACCCGTTTGCGTCGGGGATTACGCCGACGATGCGGTAGCCCAACTTTTGATAAAACTCGTACGGATGCTCGAGAAGGTTCCGGATGCCCGCAATCCGCCCGAACAAATCCCCGTACAGGTCGCAGCCGGCGAGCGAGGTCTGCCCCAGCTCGTCGTCCGTGCCGAGGTACAGCGTCACCGCGCCGCGCGCCGCGCACAATCGCTCGATCTCGCGCACGAGCGCGGCGCCGACGCCGCACCGCCGACGCCGCGCATCCACGGCCACCGGGTGCAGCTCCCAGCCGGTCGCGCCGTACTGCGGAATCGCGCCGGCAAACCCGATCAGTTCCCCGCCCGCGACGGCCTTGACCGCGACGCGCTCCGCGTCCAGAATCCGCGCGACCTCCTCCGCGGCGCAGTCCGCGTACGCCTGCGGGAACGCTGTGCGAAGCAGTTCCTCGGCTGTGGCAACGTGCGCGGCGTCCTCCTTACCGAACGCCTCCACGGCAAATCCCGTCCCTTGCACCGGCACACCTCCACGCCCAGTTTTGTTCATTGTACCACGCGGCGCGAAAAATGGAAATCGTCCGCGCGGCTCCGGAAATCCGCTGTTTTTTCGGGGGAATGCGGGCGCTCCTGTCGGGGCGGTTCTGTTTCTTGGCCTGTCCGCATACCGTATAAAATGGTTCATTTCATAGAATGGGAGGCATCCGCCATGAAACGGTATCTCGCGCTTATATTGGCCGCCCTGCTCCTGCCGCTTTCGGCCTGCGCCCCCGTCGCGGCCGCGCCGGCCGCCTCCGCCGCGGAGCCCGACACCGTCGTGTTCGCCGTCGTCACCACCGGGCCGAGCCTCTGCCTGACCGCGCCGCCGACGCTCGCGCCAGCCACGCCCGAGCCCACGCCCACGCCGGAGCCGACCGCGACACCGACGCCCAAGCCGGTGACCGCCGCACTGTTTTTGCCGGACGCGGACTGCGAAAAACTCGAGCGCGTGCAGGTCGAGCTGCTCGCGGACACGCCCGAAGCGCTGCTCGCCGCGCTCTTTGGGCACGAGCGCTATCCCGTGCACACGGACGAGGAGATCGCCGGCCTGACCTGTGCCATCGCGACGGAAACGCTCCCCAAAGGGACCGTCGAATCGATGGTCATACGGCTCGACGTGCCGAAATCCGTTGCTCAAGCGCTCGCGTCCACCGGCTCGGCTGGCGAGCGGATGGCGATCTACGGCCTGGCCGATACGTTCCTGACACATTATGAGGCCGACGCGCTGATCCTGACCTCGGCCGGCAAGCCGATCGAGACCGGTCACAACGTCTACGACGCGCCGCTGCGCTTCCTCGAACCGGACGACGACTGACCCGCGGCGTAAAACGGACATCTCCCGCAGATACTATGGAAAAACAGAGGGAGGTATCCAGATGCCCAAGGACAGCCAGCCGGACAACAAACGCGCGCGCGCCGAAAAAGCGAACCACCAGACGCCCGTTACGCGCGAGAACCAGAACCAGAACCCGAACGCCAAGAAGCAGTCCGTCCCGAACAACGACGTCTAACCGAGGAGTGCGGTATGGCCAAGAAAGGCATGCGCCGCCCCGACCCCAGCGAACCGCACGGGACGGAGAGCGATATTCGGCAGCGGTTCCCCAAGAATGACACGAAGCCCGTCCCCGAGATCCAGGGCAAGGCCAAAACGGGCAACAAAAAAGCCGGCCCCGTCAACGACCCCTGGGAGAACGACTGACGGCGGCGGAGATGGAAGCCCCTGTGCAGAAACGCGGGGGCTTTTGATACGAAAGTACGAGGGAACGTTGAGGACTCCGCCCTCAAACACCCGCCAAAGGGCCGGCGGCCCTTTGGAAACCCATCCAGTGTACACATAACGCCGTGCGCCCGCCAAGAGAGAGGTTTGCGAAGCTATTCGGGTTTCCAAAGGGACCTGTCCCTTTGGTGGGGGGCGGGGCGAAGCCCCGCAAAAGGGTGCGTTGGGGGCTCCGCCCTCAAACACCCGCCAAAGGGCCGGCGGCCCTTTGGAAACCCATCCAGTGTACACATAACGCCGTGCGCCCGCCAAGAGAGAGGTTTGCGAAGCTATTCGGGTTTCCAAAGGGACCTGTCCCTTTGGTGGGGGGCGGGGCGAAGCCCCGCAAAAGGGTGCGTTGGGGGCTCCGCCCTCAAACACCCGCCAAAGGGCCGGCGGCCCTTTGGAAACCCATCCAGT
>CAZKGE010000161.1:0-4949 GCA_964552065.1 uncultured Oscillospiraceae bacterium
GGTAATCAGTACCTTCTTCATTTCCATTGCCGTAAACTCCTTATTCGATGGTCAGGAGCGGCGCGCCGGAATCCACCGAGGCGCCCGCCTGCACATGGACGGCCGTCACCGTGCCGTCCTGCGGCGCGACGATCTCGTTCTCCATCTTCATGGCCTCGAGCACCAGCAAAAGCTGGCCCTTTATCACGGCGTCGCCCGTTTTTACGGCGACGGAAACGATGCTGCCGGGCATCGGTGCGCTCATCGCGGCCGCACCGCCCTGCGCGCCTGCCGGGGCGTTCTCGACTTTCTTCTCCTCTTTCGGGGCCTCCTCTCGCTTTGGCGCGGCGGCCGCTTCCGGCGCCGGCGCGGACGCGGATCTGGACGCTGCGGCGGCCTGGCTGCCCGCGATCTCCTCGACTTCGATCTCGTAGTCGGAACCGTTGACTTTCACCAAAAACTTGCGCATGGCAATACCCTCCAGAATCGTTATTTCAACTCAGTTTTTTAATGGAACGGATGCGGATGCCGCCGACGCGCTCGCCCATGACGGTCGCGACCGCGGCGGAAACAGCCGCGACAAACGCGCCTTGCTCCGCGGGATTGGGGCCGCCGCCCGATTTGGCGGCGGGCGCGCCGGAAGCGTCCTCTGCGGCGCGCGGGTCAGCGCGCCGGCCGGGGTTTCCTTTGCGAATAAAGAGTACGAGAAGCAGGACAGCAACGAGGACGCCAAACGCGATCAGCGCCGCGCTTAGCAGGAACGGAAATGTCAGCATGTGAAACCTCCGGAGTGGATGATGGATTTACAAATTCACCCACATTATCATATTTCGACGTATTCCCTTGAAATCCTGCCGTGCAACGAAATATATTTTTTTATTCCCGGTTTTCGAGCTGTGCCCGAAGCGCGCGGTACTCCGCTTCGTCAGTTTCCGGTCCTCGCCGGAATGAAGGTTCCCGGGCGACCTTCGACAGATTCCCTTGAAATTCTGCCGCGCGACGAAATATATTTTTATTCCCGGTTTTCGAGCTGTGCCAGAAGCGCGCGGTACTCTGCTTCGGTCAGTTTCCGGTACTCGCCGGGATGAAGGTTCCCGAGCGACAGCGGGCCGAACGACTCGCGCTTGAGCCTCAGCGTCCGGTGGCCGACCGCCTCAAGCATGCGGCGAATCTGGCGGTTTCTGCCCTCGCGGATCGTGATCGAAAACGACGTGTCGCCATTCACCGTCCTCCGCACGCTTTCGACGCGCGCGGGCGCGGTCATGCCGTCGTCAAGCTCGACGCCGTTTGTCAGGCGCATGATCTCGGCGGCGGTCAGCTCGCCGTCGGTCACCGCGTAATATGTTTTGTCCACGCGGAATTTGGGATGCGTGAGCCGGTAGGCCAGCTCGCCGTCGTTCGTCATCAGGAGCAGCCCTTCGGAATTGAGGTCGAGCCGGCCGACGTTGTACAGCCTTGCGCCGACGTTTGCAAAGTACGCCTGTACGGTCTTTCGGCCCTGCGGGTCGTCGGAGGTGCTGACCACGCCGCGCGGCTTATAGAACAGAAATACGAGCCGGCCGCCGGCCGGCTCCACACGCGCGCCATCGAGCAGGACGCTGTCGCCGTCCGCAACGACGCAGCCGATCGAGGCGGCCGCGCCGTTGACGGTCACGCGGCCCGCAAGGATCAGCTCCTCGCAGCGCCGCCTCGAGGCGACGCCCGCGTCGGCAAGGTATTTTTGCAGCCGCATATGCAATTTCTCCGTTCCGATCTCATGCGGCGTTTCCGCCGAGCGCGTCGAACAGCCGGTCAAAGAACCCGGCGCGCCCCACGCCTTCCGCCGCGCAGAGCTCGGTCGACGCGACGTCCCTGCCGTTCACGTAGAGCGTCAGCGTGCCGACCGCCTGCCCCGCCTCGACCGGCGCCGCCAGCGCTGCCGGCGCGGTCACGCGCAGCTCGACGCTGTCCGCGCCGTTTTTATCGATCGGATACAGTATACCGTCTTTTGCGACCAGTTCCAACGTCTTTTTCTCGCCGCCCTGAACGGGAATGGTGCGCACGCGCTGCGACGCGGTCATGAACGTCTTCGTTTCGATCGTGTCGAAGCCCTCGTCTAGCATCGCGAACGCGACGTCCCACAGCTTCGGCGCGTTCAGGATCACGCCGATGAGCAGCGTGTCGCCGCGCTTTGCCGCAAACGCCAGGCAGCGGCCGGACGCTTTCGTATAGCCGGTTTTGACGCCGCAGCCGCCGTCGTACTGCCACAGCGTGCGGTTTTTATTCTTCACATAGCGGACATGGTCGCCCGTCGTCGTCTGATAATACGCCGTGCCGACGATCTCCCGGAACGTTTCGTTCCGCATGGCGGCCGTGGTGATTCGCGCAAGGTCCAGCGCCGTCGTGTAGTGGTCGTCGCGGTGCAGGCCGTTCGGCGTGACAAAGTGCGTGTTCTGGCAGCCGAGCTGCCGCGCGCGCTTGTTCATCAGATCGGCAAACTGCTCCACGGACCCGCAGATATGCACTGCGATCGCGACCGCCGCATCGTTTCCGGACGTGAGCATGAGGCCGTACAGCAGGTCGCGCATCGACAGCTTCTCGCCGCGGCGCAGGTACATGCTCGAGCCCTCCGTGCCGACCGCCGAATCCGGGACAGCGACCATCTCGTCGAGGCCGCAGCTTTCGATTGCGATCAGCGCGGTCATAATCTTCGTCGTGCTCGCCATCGGCAGCTTTTTCTGCGCGCCGCGCTCGAGCACCACGCGCTGTGTGCTCGCTTCGATCAGCACCGCTCCCTCGGCCCCGGCCATAGCGTCGTCGTCGTCCTCGGCCGACGAAACGCGGAGCGGCAGCAGCAGCATGATCATCGCCGCCGCGAGGCAAAGGCTGCGTTTCATTCGTCCTGCGCGCGCCTGGCCTTCTGCAGCGACGCGACCATCTGCTCCAACGCGCGCAGGATCTGCGGGATGTTGTCGATCATGCGTTCGAGCATGCAGCCGGAGGCCTGCGCGGGCAGCACGGACACCTGGCCGCTCTGCACGGACAGGAACGAGACGGGCGACACACAGATGCCCGCGGCGGTCGTGCCCGCAAACGGCAGCTTTGCGTCCGAGTCCTCCAGCGTGCGGCCGGACCGTTCGACGGCGCTCTTTGACGGGTATTCGCCGCCGCCGGCGATGAAACCGAGCGAAACGCGCGAGACGGGCAGCACCATCGTGTTGCTGTCGACGCGCACGGGGCTGCCGACGATCGTGTTGACGTTGATCAGCGCCTGGAGATTTTCCATCGTGGTTTTGATGATGTTTTCGATTGGATGAGACATTTATTGACTCTTCTTCCTGAAAAAAATTCTGTACATAACCTTTGCAGGAATCAGCGTAATCATACATTCCAGATTCAGGCGCAGAATCGGGCGCATAAAATCGGGCTCCGCCGCAACGCGGACGCTGCGCAGCCTTTTCTCGCCGCCGATCACGGCCAGCGCGGTCCTTGCCGCCTGCTCGAGTGCGGCGCAGAGCAGCACCGTCCTGTCCGGCCTGCCGGGGATGCCGATGCGCGCGCGGAAATCCGCGCTGCGAACGTGAAGCAACCCTTTCAGCGAGAACGAGATGTTTTTCCCCCGCCCCATCGTTTCAAACGCGTGATACAGGCGCGTAGTGCGGCCGTCCCGTTTTTGCACGCTGACTGCAAAGCAGGGCGGCTGCAGCAAATCGATGCGGAACCAATATCGGCGGATAAAAATCGGGTGACGGCAGACAAGCTCGGCCGTTCCGCCATATGCGCCGATACAGGCAAGCAGTTTCAGGCGAAGCGGCACGAACAGCAGCAAAACCATGATGCAAATCCAGCCAAGCGCGGACCAAAAAATAACAATCCCCGGCACATCGCTTATCTTGCGCCGTGGGGGGCGGAATATGTATGCGGGAGGGGGCGGGAGGGTTTTGATTCTGAGGGCTCCGCCCTCAGGCACCCGCCGACCACAGTTCGCAATGGTCGCACACGCCTTTTTAGGCCTGTGCTTCCTTGCTCACTGGGCTTGCGCTTCGCTTGCTCCGCCAAAGGAACGCAAGGCAGGGCCCCCAACGTCCCCTCATCACGAAGGCCTCGCTCACGCGGGTTTTGATTCTGAGGGCTCCGCCCTCAGGCACCCGCCAAAGGGACACGTCCCTTTGGAAACCCGACGAAAACGTATTGTTAGAGTGACCTTCCTGTCTTTTGCTTCTTTTCTTCAAGAAAAGAAGCGGGGGTTTGGGGGCGGCGCCCACAACGTTCCTCCGGCCCTCCTGCGCGCGCCTTGGCGGCGTGTGACCCGGGAGGGTACGTTGCTGGCAGCATGGAACGCAAAGAACCCCGCACATTCGTGCGGGGTTCTTTGCGTTGGATTCCGGCGGCTACCTACTCTCCCGGCAGCTGCGCAATGGTCGCGGCGCGTTGCGGCTAAAGCCGCCGCCTTCCGCTCCCTTGCTTGCCGCGCCTGCGCTTCGCTTCTCCCCGCACTGCGGGCGCTCGGCTGCGGCGTGTTGACCAACCAAGTGCGCGCAAGAAGGGAAGCGCGGCCTCCGGCCCTCCTGCGCGCGCCTTGGCGGCGTGTGACCCGGGAGGGTACGTTGCTGGCAGCATGGAACGCAAAGAACCCCGCACATTCGTGCGGGGTTCTTTGCGTTGGATTCCGGCGGCTACCTACTCTCCCGGGCCGTTGCCAGCCAAGTACCATCGGCGTATGAGGGCTTAACTGCTGTGTTCGGGATGGGAACAGGTGGAACCCCTCAGCCAAACCACCGGAAACTTCTGGTGTCCATACGAACACCTTGAAAACTGCATAGCGTAATTCGTTTTGATCAAGCCCTCGACCTATTAGTATCGGTCAGCTTCGCACATTGCTGCGCTTCCACCTCCGACCTATCAACCTTGTGGTCTGCAAGGGGTCTTACTTCGTTTTCCGAATGGGAGATCTTATCTTGAGGTCGGCTTCACGCTTAGATGCCTTCAGC
>CAZKGE010000162.1:0-4945 GCA_964552065.1 uncultured Oscillospiraceae bacterium
ACCGCATCCTCGTTTCGGAGGTCATGCTGCAGCAGACGCGCGTGTCGGCCGTGCTGGACTATTACGCGCGCTTCCTGTCCCAGTTCCCGGACCTTGCCGCGTTAGCTTTGGCCGACGACGACGCGCTGATGAAAGCTTGGGAAGGGCTCGGGTATTATTCTCGCGCAAAAAACCTCAAGCGCGCGGCCGCCGAAGCCGTATCCCGTTATTCCGGCGCGCTGCCCGCGGATTACGACGCGCTCGCCTTACTGCCGGGGCTCGGCGCGTATACGGCGGGCGCCGTCGCGTCCATCGCGTTCTCGATTCCCGTGCCCGCGGTGGACGGCAACGTTTTGCGCGTGCTCGCCCGCCTCGAAAACGACGCGCGCGATATCTCCGACCCTTCCGCCAAGCGCCGCACCCGCGAAAAGCTGCTGGCGAGTATGCCGCAGGACGAGCCCGGCCGCTTCAACCAGGCGCTGATGGAGCTCGGCGCGCTCGTTTGCGTGCCGAACGGCGCGCCGCGCTGCGCGCTCTGCCCGGTCGCCGCCTTTTGCCGCGCCTGCGAAGCCGGCACGGAGCAGCTCCTGCCCGTCAAAACGGGCAAGAAGCCGCGCCGCGTCGAGGAGAAGACCGTGTTCGCGCTGACGCTCGGCGGGAAACTGCTCGGCTACCGCCGGCAAGACAGCGGCCTGCTCGCCTCGCTGTGGCAGCTTCCGGACGAACCGGGCCTTTTGAACGCGGAACAGATGGCGCACTGGCTCGCCGGCCGCGGACTGACCGCCACAGGCGAGCTGCTCGTCTGTCGGCGCAAGCATATATTCACGCACGTGGAATGGCACATGCGCGTGTGCCGAGCGGCCGTCACCGGCGGCGTGTCCGCCGGCTGGACGCCGCTCGACGACGACGCGCACGCGCTGCCGACCGCGTACCGCGTGTGTTTGGAGTAGAGCGGGGGTACGTTGGGGAACGCTTAGGGTACGTTGGGGGACGTTGAGGGCTCCCCACAGTTCGCAATGGTCGCGGCGCGTTGCGGCTAAAGCCGCCGCCTTCCTCTCCCTTGCTCACTGGGCCTAATGCCTCGCTGCATCCGCCACCGGCGGCGCTCGGCTTCGGCCCCCTCGAGCATCCGCTTCTTTTCTTAAAGATAAAGAAGCAAAAGATGCGAAAAAAGCTCTATCACCCGTTGGGTTTCAGAGGAAAACAAAGCGCCTTGTCCGGTTCCTTCGGGATTCCAAAGGGGGTACCCCCCTTTGGCGGGGTGCAGGGGCGAAGCCCCTGCAAAAGAAAATCACCCCTCAATAATAAAACGTAACCTTCTCGACCGGATAGATGCGGAACCGGAGCACGCCGACGATATCGCCCATCGGCACGCAACCGACGCTGCTTGCGCGGCTGTCGTAGAGGTCGGTGCGGTCGTCGCCAAGAACGAATACGGTATCCTCGGGCACGGCGGCGGGCTCGAGGCTGCAGGCCTTGACGACGGAATACCCGCGCTCGTCGAGCGGGCAGCTGTCGATGTAGACGTCGCCGCCGACGATCTCGACCGTCTCGCCGCCGAGCGCGACGATGCGCTTGAGCAGGAGGTCGCCGTTTTTGTCGGCGAACAGCACGACGTCGCCGCGCTTGGGCACGGAGAGGTACTTGGCGAGACGGTCGGCGAACACGATCTCGCCGTCGCGAAGCTGCGGCGCCATCGACGCGCCGGACACGCGCACGGGCGTCAGCCACACGCCGAACACGAACGCGAGCACGAGCGCTGCGATCGTCAGCGAGAACACCCACCCGAGCAGCGTATGCTTCTTATATTCGCGCGCCCTGCCGGCGCTGCGCCTGGCCCGAACCTCCATCAATAAAACTCCCGCCGAAAAACGTATTCCGAATCAATCCCGCGTCTGCCGAAACATGCACATGCGCTTCGGATCAATCCCGCTCCCGCCGAAAAAGGCATCCCGGCTCCGAATCATACCCTGCGCCTGTAAAAACCGTACTCCGGTCAATCTCAATACCGCACCTGCTTAAACGTCCTGTATTCCGAGAGCGGCCAGATCACGGCGTGCACCTTGCCAACGATGCGCATATACGAAATGTTGCCGACGGACGCCGTGCGGCTATCCTTGCTGCCGTTCCGGTTGTCGCCCATGACGAACACCTCGTTTTCCCCGACTCTGACCTCGCTAAAGTCGCCCAGGATCTCGTCGTCCCAGTAGCTCGTTTCGTCGAGCGGCTTGCCGTCGATGTACACCCGCCCGCCCTCGACGCGCACGCGCTCGCCGGGCAGCGCGATCACGCGCTTGACGCAACTGTCCGTGTACCCGGGGTAATAGCAGATCACGATGTCGCCGCGCTCCGGGGCGGCGAACCAGTACGTCACCTTCTCCACGAACATGTACTCGTTGTGGAGAAGGGTCGGGATCATGGAATCGCCGTCGACGCGGATCGGCTCGGACAAAAACAGCCGCACCGAGAACGCGAGCATCGTGACCATCGCGATATAGAGCAGAAAATCGAGGTTGCGCCAAAGCCGCCCCCCGCGCATCTTCTCCTGCTGTTCCTCGGCGGCGTTTTGCAGAATATGCAGCTCGCGCAGCGTAAACCGCGGCTTTCTTACGACTCGGACGCCTTCGCTCGTAGCTTTTTCCCCTTTCTCATAAACTCGAGCCGGTCGAGCATCACGATTCTGCCGCAGCCGTTGCACTTGATCTTTATGTCCGCACCCGTGCGCACGATCGTCCATTCGTTCGTGCCGCACGCGTGCGGTTTCTTCATCACGACCACGTCCCCGAGGTCGAACGATTCGATCATGCGTTGCTCTCGTCGGTGTACTGGTACACCTTGTAGTTCGGCCGCGCCGGCGGGATGTACGAGAAGATTACCTCGAGGAGCTTCTCGGGATTTTCCTCCTGCACGAGATGCCCCGTGTTGCGCAGAAGATAATAGCGCCCGTTGCTCAGCACGCCCTGGAAATAGACGCTGCCCGACGGCGGATGCCAGCGGTCCTCCTTGCCCCAGAGCACGAGCACCTCGTGCTCGACCGGGCCTAATCCCCTCGCAACGGTCTCCATGTTAAAGTTCTTCAGCGCGTACATCAGCGCCTCGCGCGACAGGCCGTCCGAGATCGGCTGGTAATACTGCTTGACCATGCGCTCGTCGATCACGGCCGGGTCGGACACGCATTCCTCGAGAAGCTTTTTTACGTCGCCCGCGGTGAACAGGTTCCGCGCAAACACCGACGAGACGGAGTTTTTGATGTTGTGCACGAGCGGCGGCATGCGCTTTGTGATGCCGCCGGGGCAGATCGCCATGCAGTTGGCCACGCGCTCCTCGTTGAGCGTCAGAAACCGCAGCATGTACATCGCCCCCGTCGAGAAGCCGATCATGTGCGCGGACTCGATGCCCTTCTCGTCGAGAAATCCCTTGATCATATGCGCGAACTCGTCCATCGAGTACGCAAAGCTCTCCGGCCTGTCCGAATACCCGTGGCCGAACAGGTCGATCGCGATGACGCGGTAGTTTTCGGAAAGGTCGGAGAACACCTTCCGCCAGGTGTACAGCGACTGGCCGATGCCGTGGATCAGCAGCAGCGGCTCGCCCACGCCCGACTCCAGGTAATGGATGCGTGCGTCCTCGCCCTTTCCTTCAAAGCCCGGGAGCCTGATGGTTGCGTAGTCGCCCACCTGATCGGAATTGATGAATAATTGGCTCAATGTCGTCTCCAAGCGCAACCATCCTCCGATATTGTGATACTTTACATTGTATTTTATACCGGTTTGCTCCCGCATGCAACGATTGGAGTTTATTGTCACAGATTGTTAACCCCCTGTCGGCCCAAAACGGGCGTTTTTTGGATGAGTCTGCTCCATTTTGGCGGTCCGGACAAAATTTTGTGTTTTTTTGGCTGACCGCGCGGCAAAAGATATTGTGGTCGGGCACGAAATGGGCCACAACCGCTTGTTGTTCTACCGATTCGTATGACGCTTTTTACCGCATTATTTCCCTTTTTTTGGGGTTGCTTGTCGCCGGGGCGCGCTTGTAAACGGTCTAACTGCTATGGTATGATAATCGTTACAGTAACGACGGGGTGGTTTTACCGGGGTATGGATCAGCTACAGACGGTTTGGGCGACAACGCGCGAAAATGTTCGCCCGCAGATGACGGGCATGAGTTTTCATACGTGGATCGATGTCATCGTGCCGCTCACGATTAAAAACGACGTTTTGGTGCTGGAAGTGCCCTCGCGCGATATTCAGAAGACGCTGACCGACTTCTTTTTTCAACACCTCGTGCATTCCGCGCAGCAGGCGCTGCCGTCGATTCAGGACGTCCGCCTCGTGCTGCCCGAGGAGCGCGAGCAGTACGTCGAGGCCGGCAACGCCGAGCCCATCAACGTGTTCGCGCTCAACCCGAAGTATACGTTCGACACGTTCGTGGTCGGCGGCAGCAACCATTTCGCGCACGCCGCAGCGCTCGCCGTGGCGCAGAATCCCGCCTCGGCGTACAACCCTTTATTTATCTACGGCGGCGTGGGCCTTGGAAAAACGCACCTCATGCACGCCATCGGACACTTTGCCAAGGACAACAACCCCTCCTCGCGCGTGATGTACGTCACGAGCGAGACGTTTACAAACGAGCTCATCACCGCGATCCAGACCGACATGCGGCTGGAGTTCCGCAAAAAATATAGAAACGTCGACATTCTGCTCATCGACGACGTGCAGTTTATCGCCAAGAAGCAGGCCGTGCAGGAGGAGTTCTTCAACACGTTCAATACGCTGCACAACGCCGGCAAGCAGATCATCATCAGCTCCGACCGGCCGCCCAAGGAGATCACCTCCCTCGAGGAGCGGCTGTGCTCGCGGTTTGAATGGGGCCTCATCGCGGACATCCAGCCGCCGGACATCGAGACGCGCATCGCGATTTTGCGCAACCGCGCGCGCATCGACAGCCTCGACGTGTCGGACGACGT
>CAZKGE010000163.1:0-4942 GCA_964552065.1 uncultured Oscillospiraceae bacterium
TGTACGCCGTGTGCTATATGCTGACCGGGCGGCCGTCGGTGGGCATCATCAGCCTGATCGTGCTGTTCGCCGCCGGCGCGCTGCTGCTCCTTTTGGGCCGGAAGCACCTGGCCGAAACGGAGCGCGCGGTGCAGCGGCAGGGCGAACCCGAGGCGGGGCAGGGAGCATAGGCATCATGGATTCGTTCTTTGTGGACGGCACGCTGTACAATGGCCGCCCAACCGGCGAAAGTGCGCGCCTGGAGCGCGAGCGCGAAACCTACGACCTGCTGGAACAGCTCGGCATTGAGTTTTGCCGCGTGGACCACGACGCGGCCAACACGATCGCGGACTGCGAGGAGATCGACCGCATCCTCGGCGTGCGCATGTGCAAGAACCTGTTTCTAAGCAACCGGCAGGGGACGCAGTTCTACCTGCTGCTCCTGCCGGGCGAGAAGCCGTTTGTGACGAAGGACTTTGCAAAGGCGCTCGGGATTGCGCGCACGTCGTTTGCGGACGCGGCGCACATGCGCGAATACCTCGGCGTCGACCCGGGCGCTGTGACGGTGCTGGGGCTGATGCACGACAAAGGGCATGATGTGCGCCTCGTGATCGACCGCGCGGCGCTCGAGGGCGAGTTTTTGGGCTGCCACCCGTGCGTGAACACGTCCAGCGTGCGCATATCCGTTTCCGACCTTGTGGAAAAGTTCCTGCCGCATACCGGACACGCGCCCACGCTGATCGACCTGTAATGCTCCGGTTCGGACGAAAAACACGATTTGCTCTCCTGCTCGCCGCCGCGGCGCTCCTTGCGCTGCCGGCGGCGGGCGGCTTTTCGCGCGCGGCGGGGGCGGAGGCGTTTTGCGGCGGCGCTTTTTGCGCCGGCGCAGAATTGTTCCCCGCAGAATCCCGTCGGCCTTCGATTCTATCGCAAACCGGGCCAACGCCGGCGCCGACCGCTTCGCCCGCCGTCCGGCCCGGCGACACCACGCCGCCGCCGGTGCGGACGCGCGCGCCGGAGCAGGGGGGCGGGACCTATCAATTCGCGGGCGAGGACCATTTCCGCGCGGACGGCGAGCCGGCCGAGGTCGTATCGGCCGACCGCACGCACGATTTTTTCGAGTACCGCACGGACACGCTGGACATCACGATCGATTACTATGAGTACGACCCCGACGGCGCGCGCATCGTCTACTATGTGGCCGACATCTATTTGCGCGGCGGCGAGGAGCCGTTTTCCGTGACGCCGGACAATAAGACGAACGGCCGCGCCCAAAAACGCGCGCGCTTCCTCGCGCACGACGCGCAGACCGCGCTGATGCTCACGGGCGACGGGCTTTTGACCGAGCGCTCGCGCGGGCGCGGCGTATTGATCCGCGGCGGGACGATCTATTCCGAGCGGCAGGACGCGCCGTACGCTGCGCTTTTGCCCGGCGGCGAACTGCGCATCTATGGGCCGGGCGAGGCGTCGGCGCAGGAGCTGCTCGCGCTGGGCGTGCGCGACACGTATTCGTGCGGGCCCGTGCTCGTCCGCTCCGGCGCGGCCGACGCAACGGCCGCCGCGGCGGACGCGTCCGACAAAACGCGCGCGCGGCTCTGTCTCGGCATGGCCGCAAAGGGGCATCTCGTCGCGCTCGTGTCCGACGGGCAGCCCGGGAGATATGGCCGCGGCGTCCCGTTTGCCGCGCTCGCGGACATATTGATGGCGTACGGCTGCACGGACGCGTATGTTCTCAGCGTGGACCGCTACCCGTCGATGCTGTTCATGGGCGAGAACGTCAACGGCGTAATCTACAAAAGCGGCGGCAAGCGCGTCAACGTCAGCGCGCGCGCGGCCGCGGCCGACGGGCTGTGCTTTGGTAAAACCTCGCTCGTGCCGGCGGACTACCGGCGCGGCTTCGTCGACGAGCGGCCGCGCGAGGGGAACGAATAGAGCGCTAAAAGCGTGGAAAATGCCGGCCGCTGTACAAATGCGCGGCATATATGGTATACTGATATATCAATTATACAAGATAGAGGGGAAAGCCATGAAATGCCGGTATTGCGCCAGCGTAGACAGCAGGGTGATCGACAGCCGGCCTACGGAGGACGGCAGCGCCATACGCCGGCGCAGGGAATGCATCGGCTGCGGCAAGCGGTTCACCACGTATGAGAAGATCGAGGACCAGCCGATCATGGTCGTCAAGCGCGACGGGCGCCGCGAGCCGTTCGACAGCGAGAAGGTGCGCAACGGCATCCGCAAGGCCTGCGAGAAACGGCCCATTCCCGCCTCCGTGCAGGAGGAGCTGGTCGAGAACATCAGCCGCGAGGTGTTCGGCACGCTCGCCGCGGAGATTTCGTCGACGGACATCGGCGAGATTGTGATGAAAAACCTGAAAGGCGTCGATGAGGTCGCTTACGTACGTTTTGCGTCGGTCTACCGGGAGTTTAAGGACACCCGGACGTTCATGACGGAACTGCAGCGCCTGCTGGACGAAAAGAAGTAACGCATGCAGGTACCCGCTCCCTTTTCGGAATTTCACCGCGTGTCGCGCGGCTGCCGCTACCGCGAGATCGGAAAAATCGGCATATTCAGCGTCCCGGGCCTCGACGCGCTTCCTAGTGTCGACCACGGGTTTTCGGCGCGTGGCGGCGGCGTGAGCGGGGGCGGCTACGCGTCGCTGAACCTGAGCTTTACCAAGGACTTCGAGCGCGAGAACGTCGCGGAGAACTACCGCCGCTTCTTAAAGGCGGCTAAAATCGACCCGGCGTCGATCGTAATGGACAACTACGAGCACGGCACGACCGTGCTGCGCGTGGACGGCGCGGACCGCGGCAGGGGATATACGCGTTCCCCGCTGCCGCGATGCGACGGGCTCATCACGGACGACCCGGCCGTGACGCTGATCACGGGACACGCGGACTGCATGGCCTTCTACGCGGTCGATCCCGTGCGCCGCTGCATCGGGCTTGCGCACGCGGGCTGGCGCGGCGCGCACGGACGCATTGGTCGGATCATGATCGAGAAGATGAAAGCCGAATTCGGCGCCGACCCCGGCCGCATCGTCACGGCGGTGGGGCCGTCGATCTGCGGGGACTGCTTCGAGGTCGGCAACGACGTGGCCAACCTGTTTACGGATGCGTTCCCGGGCCTGCCGTGCCGCTTTGTCAACGCGGCGACCGGCAAGGCGCATATCGACCTTTGGATGGTCGCGGCCGCGCAGTTTATGGAGGCGGGCGTCGCCGCGGAGAACATCCACCTCGCCGCGCTCTGTACCATGGAGGACGAGCGGCTGTTCTCCTACCGCCGCGCGACGATGGAGACCGGCGTCGGCGGCATGGCGGCGTACCTGCGGCTCAAATGAGCGGGGCGGGCTCGCTTGCCCCTATGTCGATTGACAAGGGCCCCGGTACAAAGTATAATGCTTTCGTTTACAGCCGATTTGTTTTGAGAGGAAGTTTTCGATATATGAGACGGAACAAATGGATCGTCGCCCTGTTGATTGGGGTACTGCTTTGTTCGGCGTTTGCCGCAGGCTGCGGCAAGGGGCCGGCGGCGGCAAAGGTCGGCGACGTGGAGATCCCGGTGCAGAGCCTTGAGAATATGTACAACAGCAACTCGTCGTACGCATCGTACTACGGCGCGGACCTTACGACCGCCGAGGGCATCGAGGCGTACCAGGACCAGCTGCTCGACCAGCTGATCGACGCGGAGGCCAAGACCTACCAGGCCAACCTTGCCGGCGTGAAGCTGACGGACGAGGAGTTCGAGACCGCCAAGACGAACGCGCAGTCGACGTACGACGAGTTCTACCAGCAGTTTGTCGACGCGGCCAAGGACAGCGGCTCGTCGGACGTGAACGCCTACGCAAACAAGCTCGTGACCGAGACGCTGGCCAAGAACGGCAAGTCGCTTGGCGCGGTTAAAAAGGAGTTCCTCGAAAGCGCCGAAAAGGAGCTGCTGGTCAATAAACACAAGGATCAGCTGCTTGCGGACGTGACGCCCACCGAGCAGGAGATCAAGGACATGTACGACGCCGAGCTTGCCGCGCAGCAGACGGAGTTTGCTTCGTCGCCCTCGACGTTCTTTACGTACCAGACGTACTACTCCTACGGCTATACCTGCATGCCGCTGACCACTCCCGAGGGGCTGTTCTACGTGCGCCAGATCCTCGTTGAAGACGAGGCGACCGCCAACGACCTGCTCAAGCGGATTCAGGAGGGCGCGGACTTTGAGGCGCTGCTCGCCGAGTACAACACCGACCCCGGCATGCAGATCGCGGAGAACCAGCCGGGCTACCTTGTCGGCGAGGGCGCGGGCTTTGTCGAGGAGTTCCTGAACGCGGCGCTCGCGCTGAAACAGGAAGGCGACGTGTCCGGGGCCGTCAAGTCGGACTATGGCTACCACATCATCAAGCGCATGAAGGACGCCGTGCCCGGCACGATCCCGTACGATACGCTGAAGGCCAAGTTTGAGGTGTACGCGACCAACAAGATCAAGTCCGACTACTACGCGAAGCTGGCCGACGAGTGGATGCAGGGCGACTATATCGCGCGCTACCCCGAGAACTACCGCTATATCGGCAAGAGCGCGCTCGAAGGCTGAGGAGGCTGAACCTGTATGAGTAAAGGAATCCGCATGCTCTGCCTGGTGCTGGCCGTGCTGATGGTGCTCGGCACGGTTACGACGCTGATCGTCGCGCTCGCATCCTGACGCGCGGCGGACGCGCATGAAAGCAAGAAACAGGAGCCGCCCGGTGGGCGGTTCCTGTCGTATGGGTGGGGTTTTGTTGGGTTTTTTGCAGGGGCGCTGCCCCTGCACCCTGCCAAAGGGACCAGTCCCTTTGGAATCCCGCAGGAGGGTATTCCAAGCCGCGTGTCCGGCTGGATGGGTTTCCAAAGGGGGTTCCCCCCCTTTGGCAGGGGTTTGGGGACAGCGTCCCCGACGTACCCCTTACGGAGGTTTGGAGGGGCCGAAGCTGAGC
>CAZKGE010000164.1:0-4902 GCA_964552065.1 uncultured Oscillospiraceae bacterium
CCGAGCGAGAGCGTCTCGTCGGCGCGGGCGAGCACGGCGTCGGCAAGTCCGAGCGAGCCGCCGATGACGAACGTGACGGTGCGTCGACCGGCGTCGAACAGGCCGAACAGCTTGTCGGCGAACGCCTCGGACGAGTATTCCGTGCCGTTGACGGCGAGCGCGATCACATACTCGTCCGGCGCGATGGCGGCGAGCAGCCGCTCGCCCTCGCGGAAAAGCGCGCGCCGCGCGTCGGCCGCGGACAGCGTTTCCGGCGCTTTTTCGTCGGCAACCTCGGCGACGGAGAGCGAAAGATAGCGCGACAGGCGCTTCTGGTATTCCGCGGCGGCCTCGGTGAAATAGCGCTCCTTCAGTTTTCCGACGCAGGCGATTTTGACATTCATGCGATCTCGTAGACGCCCGTCGGCTCGTCGCGCCTGGCGATGGTGACGTGCATGGCGTCGAGCATGCCGTTCTCGGCGAGCACGGTCTGCACGGTGACGAGCGCGAGCTCGGGCGTGTTGTTCTCCTTGGAGAGGTGGCCGAGCACGACGTTGCGCACGCCGCGGCCGAACAGCTTGACGAGCGCGCGGCCCGCGTCCTCGTTGTTGAGGTGGCCGGTGGCGGAGAGGATGCGCTGCTTGAGCGGGAACGGATAGCTGCCCGCCTTGAGCATGTCGATGTCGTGGTTGGCCTCGAGCAAAAGAATATCGCTGTCGGCCACGACGTCGATCATATGTCCCGTCACGTGCCCGACGTCCGTCATGACCGCGCACTTGCCGCCGGCGCAGCTTAGCGTAAAGCCGACGGCGTGCGCGCTGTCGTGCGGCGTCGAGAACGGCAAAACGCATACGTTTTTAATGTAGAACTCCCGGTCGGACTCGAACACGCGCATGTTCTTTGCGGCAACGTCGACGCCGCGGAGCGCAAGCTGGTCGAAGCAGGCGGCGTTGGCGTACACGGGGATATTGAACCTGCGCGCGAGCACGGCGACGCCCGCGACGTGGTCGACGTGCTCGTGGGTTAACAGTATCCCGTCGATCGTTGCGGGCGCGACCTCGACGGCCGAGAGCTGCTCGCAGATGCGCTTGGCCGTCACGCCCGCGTCGACGAGCAGCCGCACGCCGCCCGCCTCGATGAACGTCGAATTGCCGGAGGAACCGCTCACAAGCGGAGAAAACAGCATCGCATCAACCGTCCTTTTGCGTTCTTGCCACTCGATTATAGCATAAACCTCGCAGGTTTGTTATACTGTGGTTGTATGGATGTCATACAGGAGCGTGCGTACGCAAAACTGAATCTGACCCTCGGCGTATTGTACAAGCGTCACGACGGTTACCACGCGCTCGACACACTGATGCAGTCCGTCGACCTTTTTGATACGCTGACCATCGAGCGCGACACGCTGGTCACGGTCACGGCGACGGGCCAGACGCTGCCGTACAACAATACGCTTCGGCGCGCGGCGCTGGCGTACCAGGCGTACACGGGCAAGGGCGCGCGCATCCATGTCACGAAGCGCATCCCGGCCGAGTCCGGCATGGGCGGCGGCAGCGCGGACGCGGCGGCGGTGCTCAACGGCATGCAGAAGCTCTACGACTCTCTGGACGACGGCACGATTGCGGACATCGCGCTGATCGTCGGGGCGGACGTGCCCTTCTGCCTGCGCGGCGGGCTGCAGCGCGCGGAGGGCATCGGCGAGCTGCTCACGCCGCTCCCTGACTGCGACATGCACTTCGTCATCATAAAGCCCGCCATGGGCGTGTCCACAAAACAGCTCTTCTACTCGCTCAAGCTCCCGCGGCCGCAGCCGGACACGACCCGCGCCGTCGCGGCGATAGCTCAGGGCGACTTGCGCGCGCTCGGGCCGCTTCTGTTCAACGCGCTCGAGGAGGCGGCCACCGCGTTCGTACCCGCCATCGGCGAGCTGCACGACGCGCTGTTGCAAAACGGCGCGCTCGGCGCGTCGATGACCGGCTCGGGCAGCACGGTGTTCGGCCTGTTTGAAACCGAGGAGCAGGCGGCCGCCGCGGCGGAGGCGATGAAGGACCGGGCGCCGTTTTTGCGCGTCTGCCGCGCGGTTTGGTGAAAGCTGGAAAATATGGCTGCCGTTTCCGCGCATTTGTAGACGCAACGTGAAGCGGCTGTTAACAAACCGGGAAACCTCGGATGACGCTCTTTTGGCGGAGTCCGAATTTTTATAGAATGGCAGGAAGAAGACGGCAATTGTGCCGACCATAAACCGATGAGGATGTGTGTATGCGACTGAAAAAACGGATCGCGCTCGCGGCGGCGCTTGCGTTGCTTGCGGCCGTTCTCCCGCTTGGTTCGATGAAGGCGTCCGCCGCGGACTATTCGTTCGTCCGCGTCAAGCTCTCCACCCCAAATACAAAGTCCGTCACGATGTCCGTCAAGGGCGCTTATTTTGTCAAGGAGGCCGACCGTCTGTTCACCGACGGCACGCTCACCGTGAGCGCCTCCGGCGGCACGGTTTCTATCAGCCACTCCGCCGAAGGCGCTTTGTACAGCGGCGGCACGGTCACGATCGAGCGCGTCAACCTTAGCCGCGACGCGGGCTACCTGCGCTTTGCGACCTCCTGCGGCACGCGCATGTACCTCGGGCATTTCTCGATCACCGCGTCCGGCGGCCTGCTTTCCATTGTCAACCGCGTGCCCATGACGCACTACCTCTACGGCGTCGTCGGCCACGAGATGAGCGACTCGTTCCCGCTCGAGGCGCTCAAGGCCCAGGCCGTGACCGCGCGCTGCTACGCGCTGCGCTCCATCCGCTCGTCCGGCAGCTACGATTTGCTCGACACCTCCGAAAATCAGGTCTACAAGGGCTACACCAGCACGTACTACAACGTCATCGCCGCGGTCGACGCGGTCGCGGACGTTGCGCTCTACTATAACAACGACGTGATGATCTGCTATTATTCCGCGAGCAACGGCGGCTACATGCTCAAGCCCTCGTCCGTCTGGTCCGGCGCGTCGCCGTACGACGGCGCGTACACCGAGGGCCCGGACGCATACGACATGAAGAACCCCGCCTCGCCGCGGGAGCTCGTCGCCATCCCGTCCGCATTTTTTCCGAATACCGTAAAACCCGCGCTCTACAACCTGCTCTACGGCAAGCTCGTTGCCGCGGCAACCGCCCCGGGCGCGATGCCGGGCGGGTATTCGTTCAGCGCGCTGCTCTCGATCGACGACGTCGTCTCCACGCAGGCAAACGGCTCGGCCTCCGGCGTCAGCCACACGAAGGCCACGGTGCGCGCGACGGTGATCGCGACGATCGACCACATTCCGGCAACGCCCGCGCCGCTGCCGACCGCCACCCCGTCCCCGACGCCGACAGCCGCGCCGACCGCATCCCCGACCGCCACGCCCGAGATAACGCCGACGCCGGACCCGTCCGCGCCACCCGACGCTTCGGCCTCGCCCGACTCCGCAGAGACGCCGACGCCCGCGCCGACTGCGACGCCCACGGAAACGCCGACGCCCGCGCCGACCGCCGCGCCCACGGCCACGCCCGTGCCGCTGACGGTAAATGTGCCGGTGACGTTCTCGTTCGAGTTTGCCGAGATCGCCGCGCTGAACCTGTACCAGAACGCGTCGCTGCGCGTGATGTACGCGGTCAAAACCGACGCGGGCTTTGCCTTGCAGCGCTGCCGCTACGGCCACGGCGTCGGCATGAGCCAGCGCGGCGCCGAGCAGATGGCGCTCGAGGGCAAGACCTATCAGGAGATTCTCGCCTATTATTACGGCGGTTCGCGCCTCGGCACGATGGCCGCGGTCTCGCCCGAGAGCGGGCCGTCCGCGACGAGCACGCCCTCCCTGCCCGGCACGCAGGCGACCGGCGCCGTGACCGGCGAGGCGGTGGTATTGCGCAAAAATCCGACCACGTCGAGCGAGCAGCTCGCTAAGCTTGCGCTCGGCACGAAGATCGTTTTAACCGGCCTGTTCGGCGACTGGTACCAGGTCTCGGTGCCGGACAAGAGCCTGGCGGGCTACTGCCACGGCAAGTACATCACGCCCGCGGGCGACGGCGTGATCGCGCGCGGCTACGTCAACGCCGCGGCGGTCAACTATCGGAGCGGCCCCGGCACGAGCTATGGCAGCCTCGGGAAGCTGTCCAAGTCCACGCAGCTCGGCATCTACGGCCTGACCGACGGCTGGTACCGCGTGCTCGTGCCCGACACCGGCAAGTCCGGCTACGTCTCGCAGTCGTATGTGACGATCACCGACAAGGCGGCGGGCGGCGGCGCTTTTGCAACGCCCACGCCCACGCCGGCCGCGGCCACGCCCACGCCCGCGGGCAGCGCGCCCACGCCGACGATAGCTCCGACCGCCACGCCGACGCCCACGCCGATGCCGACGCCCGCGGGCCCGTATACGGCGGACGGCTCGATCAACGCCGCCGGCGTCAACATTAGAAAGGGCGCGTCGACGAGTACGCAAAGCTTCGGCAAGCTCGACAAGGGCGAAAAGCTCGGCGTGTACGAGAAGGTCGGCTCGTGGTACAGCGTAAAGGTGCTCTCCACCGGCAAAACGGGCTATGTGTACGCCAAGTACGTGACGATCGCGTCGTCCGGCGGCGGCGCGCTCTCGACCGCGAGCGCGGGCACGGTCAACGCCTCCGCCGTCAACATCCGCAAGGGGCCGTCCGCGAGCTACGCCAGCATTGGCCGGCTGAACAAGAACACGAAGGTCTCCGTGCTCGCGAGCGAGGGAAGCTGGTACAAGGTGTTCGTCTCAAGCGCGGGCGCGACGGGCTATGTGTTCGGCAAATACGTCACGCTCTCGTCGACGTCGGCGGGCGCCGCCAGGCAGGGCGTCGTTACCGCGCTCTTAAACCTGCGCACCGCCCCCACGGTCGATTCCTCCTCGCGCGTGCTCGCGACGATGGAGCGCGGCGACGTCGTG
>CAZKGE010000165.1:0-4828 GCA_964552065.1 uncultured Oscillospiraceae bacterium
AGGAACAACGTGTCGAGCCGGGCATCGTCAAAGCCCTCGCCGACAAAGCGGCCGCCGCCGTCATCGACCTGACCATGGCCAACGCCATGACCGGCGAAGGAACGGACTACAGCGATCTGACGATTCTGCCGATCGAGATGCCGGGCGAAGAATACGCCATCGGCTTCCGCGTTGGCAGCAGCGCCACCGCGCAGTTCAACGATGTCATCGCCGCGTTCTCCACGGACGGAACGTTTGCTGCCCTCGCGGAGAAGTACGACCTCTCCGATCTGCTGATCAAATAAAAAAATCGGCAAATCACCCTTTCGCTGGGAAGGATAAGTACGTTACAATGATTGCGGGGGAGTTTCGCTCTCCCGCAATCGTCGTTTTCGATGTTATAGAGTTAGGAATGGCCGCATGACTACGTTTATCACCGTTTCGCTCAAGCTCCTCGAGGGCTTCGGCACCACGTTTCTGATCTTTCTGATCACGCTGCTCCTCGCGATTCCGCTGGGGCTGCCCATCGCGCTTTGCTCCATGAGCCGGTTCCAGCCGTTGCGCTGGCTTTCGCGCGCGTTCGTCTGGGTCATCCGCGGAACGCCGCTGATGCTGCAGGTGATCATCGTCTTCTACGGGCCGGATCTGATCGGCATGCCGACGTCGCTGCCGCGCATGAGCGCGGTCGTCGTCGCGTTCGTCATCAACTATGCCGCGTATTTCTCCGAGATTTACCGCGGCGGAATCGAGAGCATCCCCAAGGGGCAGTATGAAGCGGGGCAGGTGCTGGGTCTGCGCAAGGGGCAGATCTTCTTCCGCATCACGCTTCCACAGGTTATCAAGCGGATCATTCCGCCAATGAGCAACGAGATCATCACGCTGGTCAAGGATACGTCCCTCGCGCGCGTCATCGCCGTTCGCGAGCTGATCATGGAAGCGTCCACGTTCATCAAGACGCAGGCGCTGCTCTGGCCGCTGTTTTACTCCGGCGCGTTCTACCTGCTCTTCTGCGGGCTGTTGACGGTGCTGCTGCACACCGCCGAGCGCAAGCTTGGCTACATTCGGGTATAGGGATATGGACAAACTGCTTCGCGTAACCAATCTATCCAAGCATTTCGGCGGCACCGAGGTGCTCAACGGCGTAAGCCTGACCCTCTCACGCGGCGAAGTGCTCTCGATCATCGGCTCGTCGGGCAGCGGCAAAACCACGCTGCTGCGGTGTCTCAACTTCCTCGAGCGGCCGGACGGCGGGCAGATCGAGGTCGCCGGCGAGACGCTGTTCGACGCGGCGCACCCCGAGACGTTCTCCGAGCGGCTGATGCGCCAAAACCGCCTGCACTTCGGGCTCGTGTTTCAATCGTTCCACCTCTTTCCGCAGTATACGGCAAAGGGCAACGTGACCCTCGCCATGAAGCTGCACTTAAAGGAGCGCGCGGACTATCGCAGGCATAAGCGCGAACTGCTCGCCGAGATCGAGTCGCGCGGAGAGGATCTGCTCGCCGAGGTGGGGCTTGCCGACAAGGCGGACTCCTACCCCTACCAGCTTTCGGGCGGACAGCAGCAGCGCGTGGCGATCGCGCGCGCGCTTGCGCTCAACCCGGACGTGCTCTGTTTCGACGAGCCCACGAGCGCGCTCGACCCCGAGCTTTCCATCGAGGTGCTCGGCACGATCAAGCGCCTTGCCGGGCAGGGCCGCACCATGATACTCGTCACCCACGAGATGGGCTTTGCGCGCATGGTCTCGAACCGCGTGCTCTTCCTTCACGAAGGCCGCGTGGCCGAGGAGGGTACGCCCGAGGCGCTCTTTGGCAACCCGCAGTCCCCGCGGCTTCAGGCGTTTCTTGCAAGCACCTGAGCCGCGAAGCGCCGCTTCGCCTCTGCGCGCCCGGCAAGCGCGCCAAAAGGCGTGCGGAGTCTTTTTCGGCGTACAGCGCCGCCTCTTGCAAGCGGCCGTTCCAGCCGGACGGCCGCTTACAGCGGGTACCAATCGATCGGATCGTACGCCTTCTCCACAAGCCCGATGAGCGGGTCATGCTTTCGTATCTCCTCCAGCGTTTCCGTCACGGCATAGGAGCCGACGCCGCTTGAGAGATCCTTCCTGTAATAGAGCAGTTGTCCGTTGTCCATGAGAATAATGCATTCGTAATGCGCGGCGTTCTTCGCCCCGTGTTCCACCTGCGCCAGCCCTACGCCGGTTACGGAAAAACCGGATTCGCGCTGCGTGCGGGCGCATATAAAGCTGCGCTGAAACGTACCGAGCCTGTTCTTCTTCGCGGCCGCTGCTAGCACCGTGTCGAGATCCATGCCTCCACTTCCTTTCCCGCGGCGTCGCAAAATTCAACATCAGTATATACCCCGGCCGTCGCATGGCGCGATGTCAAAAAAGGCGCCGTAGCCGCGCGCCTTAGGCGTTTTTGTCGCCTGCCGGTCTGGAAAAGCCACGTCCACTTTGCCATGGCGCGCCCGAGGCCGCGTGCGGATAAAGGCGAAAAAACAATTGACAATTTCCGCGCAATTTGGTTTAATCTCGTTTAGTGAATGTAAACTCAATGTTTAGGAGTGGTTGACTCAATGCGTATCGGCGCAAAGGTCAAACAGCTTCGCCAGCAGCGGGGCCTGACGCAGGAGGAGCTTGCCGCGCGCACCGAGCTGACGAAGGGCTTTATCTCCCAGCTCGAGCGCGACATCACCTCGCCCTCGATCGCCACACTGATGGATATCCTCGAGGCGCTCGGTACGGACATCGCCTCGTTTTTCCGCGAGACGGCGCAGGAAACCGTCGTCTACGGCGCGGACGATATGTTCATCAAGGAGTCGGCGGATGGTTCCTCCGTGCGCTGGCTCGTGACCAACGCCCAGAAGAACGCGCTCGAGCCCATACTCGTTACGCTCCCTCCGGGCGTGTCGAGCGAGACGGACGATCCCCACGAGGGCGAGGAGTTCGGCTACGTGCTCTCGGGCGGGGTGACCCTTGTGCTCGGGGAGAAGAAATTTCGCGTGCGCAAGGGCGGCAGCTTTTACTTTCGCCCGGCGCGCGTACACTATCTGTTAAACAGCGGCAAAACCGAGGCGCGCGTGCTTTGGGTCAGCACGCCGCCGAGCTTTTAAGGAGCGCTTATGAACGAACGGCATCTAATCGAGCTCATCGACGTTTCGAAGGCCTATGGCGGCGACGTCGCGCTTTCGCACGTCGACCTCTATATCAAGGACGGCGAGTTTCTCACGCTGCTCGGCCCCTCTGGCTGCGGCAAGACGACGATGCTGCGGCTCATCGCGGGCTTTATCATGCCCGACGAAGGCCGCATCGAGATGGACGGCGTGGACATCGCCTCCGTTCCGCCCCATAAGCGCAAGGTCAACACGGTGTTCCAGAAGTACGCGCTGTTTCCGCACCTCAACGTGTTCGACAACATCGCCTTCGGCCTTAAGATTCACGGCGTCGACAAGGCCGCGATCAAAACAAAGGTCGAGAGCATGCTCGAGCTTGTCAACCTCAAGGGCTACGGCGGCAGATACGTCGAGCAGCTTTCGGGCGGCCAGCAGCAGCGCGTGGCCATCGCGCGCGCGCTCGTCAACGAGCCGCAGGTGCTGCTGCTCGACGAACCGCTCGGCGCGCTCGACTTAAAGCTCCGGCAGGAGATGCAGGTGGAATTAAAGAGCATGCAGCAGCGGCTCGGCATTACGTTTATCTACGTCACGCACGACCAGACCGAGGCGCTGACCATGAGCGACACGATCGTGGTCATGAAGGACGGCGTCATCCAGCAGATCGGCAGCCCGACCGACATCTACAACGAGCCGAAGAACCCGTTCGTCGCGGACTTTATCGGCGAGAGCAACATCATCCCCGGCATCATGCTCGCGGACTACCGCGTGCAGATGAACGGCGTGATCTACAGGTGCGTGGACGCGGGCTTCGGCAAGAACGTCGAGGTCGACGTCGTCGTGCGGCCCGAGGACATCGACATCATCCCCGCCGACGGCGCGCGCGTGGCCGGCGTGGTGCGCTCCGTGGTGTTCATGGGCGTGCACTACGAGATCGACGTGGACTGCGGCGGCTACGAATGGATCATCCACACGACGGACTTCGCCGAGCGCGGCAGCACGGTGGGCATCGACATCCCGGCGGACGCGATCCACATCATGAAAAAGACCCGCTCGATGAACATATTCGACGGCGTCGCCTACCCCGACGACGGGGCGGTCGAAATCGACGGGATTGCATTTGCCTGCGCGCTGCCCGAGGGCGCGGAGAGCAAGGGCGAGGTGCTCGCCACGATCAGGCCCGAGGACGTCGAGCTTGTCGCGCCGCAGGATGCAAGGCTGACCGGCCACGTCAAGTCCTGCATGTTCCTCGGCACGCACTACGAGGTGCACGTCGAATGCGAGGAGAACGACTGGATCGCCTTCTCGGACGAGTTCATGGAGGAGGGTGCCGAGGCCGGCATCCGCGTGCCGCAGGAAGCCATCCTCGTAACGCTGCAATGACGGCAGATTCCGCCGGGAAAGGAGCGTGACGCGCGCGTGAAACGCAAGCTGTTTTCGTATCCGTACATCGTATGGATGTTAATCTTCATATTTTCGCCGATGCTTCTGATCTTCTACTACGCGTTTACGTCGGACGGAAGCTTCACGTTCGCCAACCTGATCGCGGCGGCCGGGACCAAGAACCTCGCCGTGCTGCTCGACTCGATCCGGCTCGCGCTGATTACGACGGTCGTCTGCCTGCTTTTAGGCTACCCTGTGGCGTACCTGCTCTCGAACATGAAGCGCTCCGCCGCGGCGCTTTTATCGGTGTTCTTCGTCGTGCCGATGTGGATGAACTTCCTGCTGCGCACATATGCGTGGA